>JASHQP010000656.1 GCA_030039095.1 Streptosporangiaceae bacterium | reverse complement strand
CGACCTGCTCAGCGTCGCGGGTGCTTCGGTGCTCAAGCGCGCGATCCCGGTCGCCGCCGCCGTGGTCGTCGCGACAGTGATCGTGCTGCGGATCCGGGTCAAGCACAGGAGGAAGGCACGCGGCTAGGGCCGTGACGAGGTTTCCCGCCGATCGGTCCCATGCCGAGGACCTTGACGCCGCCGACCCACTGGCGGGTTTCCGGGACCGCCTGGAACGCGACGACGCGGGCCTGATCTACCTCGACGGGAACTCGCTCGGGCCGCTGCCGCGCGCCACCCGGGCGCGCATCGCCGAGGTGGTCGGCGACGAATGGGGGGCCGGCCTCGTCCGGTCCTGGAACCGCTGGATCGGGCTGCCGCTCGAGGTCGGCGACCTGATCGGCGCGCACCTGATCGGCGCGGGGCCCGGTCAGGTCGCGGTCTGCGACTCGACCACGGTCAACCTGTACAAGCTCGCGTGGGCCGCGCTGGACGCCCGGCCGGGCCGCAGCGTGATCGTCACCGACGACGACAACTTCCCCACCGACCGGTACGTCCTCGAGGGGATTGCCGCACAGCGCGGCTGCGAGCTGCGGATGATCCACACCGACATCGACCAGGGCATCGGCGAGGATGCGCTGCGCGCGGCCGTCGGCGAGCGGACCGCGCTGGTCAGCCTGTCGCACGTGGCGTACCGCAGCGGCGCGCTCGCCGACATGGCCGTGCTGACCGCCGTCGCGCACGAGGCGGGCGCGCTCGCGCTGTGGGACCTGTGCCACTCGGCCGGCGCCGTTCCGGTGGAACTCGACGCCTGCGACGCCGACCTGGCCGTGGGCTGCACGTACAAGTACCTGAACGCCGGGCCCGGCGCGCCCGCGTTCCTCTACGTGCGCCGGGACCTCCAGCCGGGGCTGCAGCAGCCGGTCTGGGGCTGGTTCGGGCAGCAAGACCAGTTCGACATGGGCCAGGGCTACCAGCCGGCGGGTGGCATCGGCCGGTACCTGACCGGCACGCCGCAGATCATCGGCACCGTCGCGGTCCAGGAGGGCGTGCGGCTGCTCGCCGACGCCGGCATGGGCCGGCTGCGCGCCAAGGCGGTGGCGCTCACCGGCTACCTGATCGGCCTGGCCGACGCGTGGCTGGCCGAATACGGCGTGGCGGTCGCCTCGCCCCGCCACGACGGCCGCCGCGGCGCGCACGTCACCCTGGCCCACCCCGAGGCCTGGCGGATCAGCCAGGCCCTCATCGGCCGAGGGGTCATCGGAGACTACCGGACACCGGACCGGCTGCGGCTCGGCCCGGTCCCGCTCTTCACCCGCTTCACCGACGTATGGGACGCGCTGGACATACTGCGCCAGATCATGACCGACCAGTCCTACCTGGACCTGCCGCTCACCCGCTCCGCGGTCACCTGACGCTCGGGCCCTCAGCCCGGCAGCAACCCCGCGACCAGGCGCGCGGGAACAATCTCCACGGCGAATGGCCTCTTGGCCCGAAACGTCTGCCCGCCGCGCACATGCGCCACCCGCTGATAGCGTCCGTGGCGCAGCTCGAACGCGATCACCTCGGGCTGATCACGGTCCGGGACCACCACCCAGTACGACTCGATGCTGAACCGCTCGTACACGGCTTTCTTGGTGTTGAGGTCGAACAGCGCGGTGCTCGGCGACTGAATCTCCACGGCGAGCAGGGGCGGCCTGGTGACCCTGGTCTCGGCGAGCTGGTCTTGCGGGATCACCACCAGGTCCGGGATCAGCTCGGTATCGCCCGACATGCGCACGCCTGGACCCGGCACGGCGGCCAAGCTGCGCGGGCAGGCCTGGCGCAGCTGGACGAGCAGCTCGCCAAGCACCTCCTGATGCGGGATGCGCGGGGCGGGGCTCACGATGAGCACCCCGTCCACCAGCTCGTAGCGGCGGCCATCATCGGGCGTCCGCTCCAGGTCGTCCACGGTGAAGAGCTGCCCGGCCGCGGGCCAGGGCTCTGTCGTCGTCATAGCAACCATCGTGCCTCCTGCCTAACATGACTGCCACCGTGGCAGGGGGTACCGGCACTTTCGGGTGGCGATGGCGGCTTATCGGACGTCGGCGTCCCGTTCAGGCCACTACTCCCATTCGATCGTGGCCGGCGGTTTGCTGGTCACGTCGAGAACGACCCGGTTGATCTCCTTCACCTCGTTGGTGATCCGGGTGGAGATCCTCGCCAGCACCGGGTCCGGGATCCGGGCCCAGTCGGCGGTCATGGCGTCCTCGCTGGTCACCGGGCGGAGCACGACCGGATAGCCGTAGCTGCGCCCGTCCCCCTGGACGCCGACCGAGCGTACGTCGGCGAGCAGCACCACCGGGCACTGCCAGATCTCGCGGTCCAGGCCCGCCTCGGAAAGCTCGGCGCGGGCGATCGCGTCGGCGGCCCGGACGATCGCCAGCCGCTCGGCGGTGACCTCGCCGACGATCCTGATCGCGAGGCCGGGGCCGGGGAAGGGCTGGCGCCAGACGATCTGCGGTGGCAGCCCGAGCTCGCGGCCGACCTCGCGCACCTCGTCCTTGAACAGCGTCCGCAGCGGCTCGACGAGCTCGAACGCCAGGTCATCGGGGAGCCCGCCGACGTTGTGGTGGGACTTGATGTTCGCGGTCGCCGCGCCGCCGCCGGACTCGACAACGTCCGGGTACAGCGTCCCCTGGACCAGGAACGCGTGCTCGCCGCCGTCGCCTCTCATCTGGCCCGCCCGCCCGCCCCCGCTGATCTCGCGGGCCGCCTGCTCGAACGCGCGGATGAACTCGCGGCCGATGATCTTGCGCTTCTCCTCGGGATCGACGACCCCGGACAGCGCGGTGAGGAATTCGGCGGTGGCGTCGACCACCGTCAGGTCCACCCCGGTCGCCGCGACGAAGTCCCGCTCCACCTGCTCGGCCTCGCCGGTTCGCAGCAGACCGTGATCCACGAACACGCAGCTCAGCCGGTCGCCGATGGCCCGCTGGACGAGGGCGGCGGCGACCGCCGAATCCACGCCGCCGGACAGCCCGCAGATCGCGTAGCCGTCGCCGACCTGCACCGCGATCCGTTCTGTCTGCTCCTCGATCACGCCGCGCATGGTCCAGGTTGGGCGGCATCCCGCGGCCCTGAGGAACTGCCGCAGCATCTCCATCCCGTGCGCGGTGTGCAGCACCTCCGGGTGGAACTGCACCCCGAACAGGCCCCGTGCCGGGTCCTCGGCGGCGGCGACCGGCGTACCGGCGGTCCGCGCGGTGACCGTGAACCCGGGCGGCGCGGCGGCGCACGTGTCGCCGTGCGACATCCACACCTGCTGCTCGGCGGGCAGTCCTTTGAGCAGCGCGCTGGCCGCGCCGCCGGCGCCGGGAAGGACCTCGAGCGCGGTCGCGCCGTACTCGCCGCCGCTGGTGCGCTGCACGGTGCCGCCGAGCCCGGACACCATCAGCTGGAAGCCGTAGCAGATCCCGAGGATGGGGACGCCCGCCTGGAACATGCCGTCCGGGGCTGGCGGTGCTCCCGGCGCGTAGACCGAGGCGGGCCCGCCGGACAGGATGATGGCCCTGGGCCGCCGCGCCAGCATCTGCGCGACCGGCATCGAGGCGGGCACGATCTCCGAGTACACGTGGCACTCGCGGACCCGGCGGGCAATCAGCTGCGCATACTGCGCACCGAAATCGACTACGAGAACGGTGTCGGGCGTGTCCGCCCCGTCCCCCTCAGGCGGGTGCACGGCGGCCAGTCTAGTCGGCCTGCGGGGCCGACTGCTCGATCCGCGCGTCCCGCTCGTTCGCGCCGGCGCCGGCCGCCTGGCCCACCCGGACCCGGGCGATGCGCCGCCCGTCCAGCTGGGTCACTGCCAGTTTCCGCCCGCCGACCTCCACGGATTCTCCCTCGCCGGGGAGGTGGCCGAGGGCGGCCAGCAGATAGCCCGCGACGGTCTCGTACGGGCCCTCGGGCAGCTCGACGCCGGTCTGCTCGGCGAAGTCGTCCAGGTTCAGCAGGCCGTCGACCTCGAGCTCTCCGCCGCGCAGCTGCCGTGGCTGGCCCTCGTCGGTGTCGTACTCGTCCTGGATCTCGCCGATCAGCTCCTCGACGAGGTCCTCGAGCGTCACGATGCCGGCGGTGCCACCGTACTCGTCGAGCACGATGGCCAGGTGCGCGTTCTCCCGCCGCATCTCCGACAGGGCGGACAGCACGGTCTTGCTCGTCGGCAGGAATTTCACCGGTCTGCACACCTCGCCGACCCGCAGCGCGCCGTTGCCCGCGTCCGGGCCGAGCAGGTCCCTGGCGTGCACGAACCCGATCACGTCGTCGTATGACTCCTGGTACACGGGGAACCGGGTGTGCGGCGCGGCCGAGACCGTGGTTGCGGCCTCGGCGATCGGCATCGTCGCGGGCAGGAACTCCACCTCGGTCCGTGGCACGAGCACCTCGCGGACCTGGCGCCTCCCGGCGTCGAACACCTCGCCGACGATCCGCCGCTGATCGGCGCTGAGCGCCTGGTACCCGGTCACCACGTCGCGGAGCTCCTGCTCGGTCATGACGCCGCGGCCGACGTTGGGGTCGCCGCCGAGGATCGTGACCACAAGGTTCACGCACTTGGACAGCAGCCACACCACCGGCGTGGCGATCGTCGCGATCCGGTCCAGGATCGGCGCGGCGAACAGCGAGACCCGCTCAGAGCGCTGCAGTGCGATCCGCTTGGGCGCGAGCTCGCCGAGGATAAGGGTGAGGAACGAGATCGCGAGCGTGACCAAGGCGATCGAGATCGTGGAGGCCAGGCCGTCCGAAACGTGGTTGTGCACCAGCCAGGACTTCAGGTCGCTGGCCAGGGTCGCGGCGCCGAACGCGCCGGACAGCAGCGTTGCCAGCGTGACGCCGATCTGGACGGCGGAAAGGAACCTGTTGGGGTTCTGGGCCAGCCTGGCGGCCCGCTGGCCGCGCTTGCCGCGCCGGGCCAGCGTCCGTACCTGGCCGTCGCGCAGTGACACCAGGGCCATCTCAGCGGCGGCGAAGAACCCGCCGATGAGAACGATGACCAGGACGATGACGATGTCCCAGCCGACGGTGTTCACGTATGAATCCCCGACCTCGGCAGCTGGCCCGGATGTGGCCCGGGTTGGGCCCGGCACCGCGTGCGGCACGATGTCCGGCCAGTCTAGATGAGCGCCCCCCGGATCGTGCCCGCAGACGGCGCCGTCATTGCATGTGTTTCCATGCCCGGGCCGCCGGCCGTCGGCCGTCCAGCTCGTGGGACCCTGGACCAGCGTGGCGTGCGCCGCACACGAGGAGGCAACGGTCATGGGTGAGGTAAGGGATGAAGCAGCCCAGATCTCCGGAGACCTGATCGAGCTGCGGCGGGCCATTCATGCCGATCCCGAGATCGGGCTCGACCTGCCCAGGACCCAGGAGAAGGTGCTGGCCGCGCTGGACGGGCTGCCGCTAGAGGTCACCACGGGGCAGGCGCTCAGCTCGGTCACCGCGGTGCTGCGCGGGGCCAGGCCCGGCGGGACCGTGCTGCTGCGCGGGGACATGGACGCTCTCCCGGTGACCGAGGCCACCGGCCTGCCGTACGCCTCCCGCAACGAAGGGATCATGCACGCCTGCGGCCACGACCTGCACACGTCGATGCTGGCCGGCGCCGCCCGGCTGCTGTCCGCCCGGCAGGACAGCTTCGCCGGAAACGTAATCTTCATGTTCCAGCCCGGCGAGGAGTCCTCCGGCGGAGCCGAGCGGATGATCTCCGAGGGCGTTCTCGACGCGGCAGGGTCCCGTCCGGTCGCCGCCTTCGGCCTGCACGTCGCGTCGGGCCTGCTGCCGCTCGGGATGCTCACCAGCCGGGACGGCACGATGATGGCCTCGGCCGACACGATGGAGGTGACGGTCAAGGGACGCGGCGGCCACGGGTCGCAGCCACACCGGGCCGCCGACCCCGTCCCCGCGGCCTGCGAGATCGTGACCGCACTGCAGACGCTGGTCACCCGGCAGTTCGACGTGTTCGACCCGGTCGTGATCACGGTGGGCAGCTTCCACGCGGGCACCGCGAGCAACGTGATCCCGGACCGGGCGCAGTTCTCCGCGACCCTGCGGTCGCTGCAGGCCAGCACCCGGAGCGCGATGCAGGACGCCGCGTACCGGCTGGTGCACGACATCGCCTCCGGGCACGGGCTCTCGGCAACCGTCGACTTCGTCGACGGCTACCCGGTGACGGTCAACGACGCCGCGGAGGTGGCGTTTGCCGAGGCCACGATCGCCGACCTGTTCGGCGGCGAGCGCTTCCTGCGCACGCCGTTCCCGCTCACCGGGTCCGAGGACTTCTCCTACGTGCTCAACGAGGTGCCGGGCGCGTTCGTCATGCTCGGTGCGTGCCCGGCGGACGCCGATCCGGCCACTGCGCCGTTCAACCACTCGGCCGAGGCCGTGTTCGACGACGCGGTGCTGGCCGACGGTGCGACGCTGCTCACGGAGCTGGCGCTCCGCAGGCTGGCCGGCTAACCGCGGGGCGGCCTACAGACTCGCTACGTCGGCCTGCTTGGCCCGCACCGCCTCGGCGGCCTCACGCAGCGAGGCCAGCTCGGACTCGGTCAGGTCCCGCTGCACGACCCTGCGCACGCCACTGCGGCCGATCTCGGCCTCGACGCCCAGGTACACGCCGGAGATCCCGTACTCGCCGTCCACCCAGGCGCAGACCGGCAGCACCGTGCCGGCGTCCTCGGCCACCGCCCGCGCCATCCTGGCCGCGGCGGCCGACGGCGCGTAATAGGCCGACCCGGTCTTCAGCAGGGCGACGATCTCACCGCCCCCGTTGCGGGTCCGCTGCACCAGCGCCTCGATCTCGTCGGCCGCCATCAGGTCGCTCAGCGGCTTGCCGTCCACGGTGCACGCCGACGGGACGGGCACCATCGTGTCCCCGTGCGAGCCGAGCGTGAGCGTGCGCACCGAGCCGACGGGCGTGCCGAGGCGCTCCGCCACGAAGTAGCTGAACCGGGCGGTGTCCAGCATGCCCGCCTGGCCCATCACCCGGTGGTGGCCGAACCCGGAGACCTTCGAGGCGAGCGCGGTCATCTCGTCCAGCGGGTTCGACACCACGATCAGCACGGCCTCCGGCGCGTGCTTGACGACCTGCTCGGTGACGCTGCGGACGATCTTCGCGTTGGTCTCGATCAGGTCCATCCGGCTCATGCCGGGCTTGCGCGGCAGGCCTGCCGTGATCACCACGACGCTGGAACCCCCGATCGCCTCGTAGCCCTCGCCCGCAGGGCCGGTGGTCTGCCCGGTGACCTTCGTCTCGAAGCCCTCGATCGGCCGGGACTGGTTCATGTCCAGCGCCAGCCCCTCGGGCTTGCCTTCCACGATGTCGGTGAGCACGACCTCGTCAAAGATGTCGTACTCGGCGAGCCGCTGCGCGGTGGTCGAGCCGTAGAACCCGGCCCCGACAACGGTCACCTTGCCTGTGCGGGTCATGTCTCCTGCTCTCTTGTTGCTTCCGCGACTAAGCCATCGCCTTGCGCAGGTTATCGTCCAGCGCAGCGAGGAACTCCTCGGTGGTCAGGAACGGCGTCCCCGATCCCACGAGCAGCGCCAGGTCCTTGGTCATCTGCCCGCCCTCCACGGTCTCGACGCACACCCGCTCCAGGGTCTCGGCGAACGCGGTGACCCCGGGCGTGCCGTCGAGCTCGCCGCGGTGGGCGAGGCCCCGGGTCCACGCGAAGATCGAGGCGATCGGGTTCGTCGACGTGGGCTTGCCCTGCTGGTGCTGCCGGTAGTGCCTGGTCACGGTGCCGTGCGCGGCCTCGGCCTCGACGGTCTTCCCGTCCGGCGTCATCAGCACGCTGGTCATCAGCCCGAGCGAGCCGAATCCCTGGGCCACGATGTCGGATTCCACGTCGCCGTCGTAGTTCTTGCACGCCCAGACGATGCCGCCGTCACCTTTGATGACCTGGGCGACCATGTCGTCGATCAGCCGGTGGTCGTAGCTGATCCCGGCCGCCTCGAACTCGGACTTGAACTCCGACTCGAAGATCTCGGCGAAGATGTCCTTGAACCGGCCGTCATAGGCCTTCAGGATCGTGTTCTTCGTGGACAGGTACAGCGGGTAGCCCCGGTTGAGCGCGTAGCGCATGGTGGCGCGGGCGAAGTCGCGGATCGAGTCGTCGAAGTTGTACATGCCCATCGCGATGCCGCCGCCGGTGAACCGGGCCACCTCGAGGTCGGCACGCTCGGCCGCCGGGTCGTCGGGGATGTAGGAGATGTTCACCGTGCCGGGCCCGGGGACGACGAAGTCGGTGGCGCGGTACTGGTCGCCGTGAGCGTGGCGGCCGATGATGATCGGCTTGGTCCAGCCGGGCACAAACCGCGGGATGCTGGCGACGACGATGGGCTCGCGGAAGACCACCCCGCCGAGGATGTTACGGATCGTGCCGTTGGGAGAGCGCCACATGCGCTTCAGCCCGAACTCGGTGACCCGTGCCTCGTCCGGGGTGATCGTGGCGCACTTCACACCCACCCCGTGACGCTTGATCGCGTTCGCCGCGTCGATGGTCACCTGGTCGTCGGTGGCGTCCCGGTTCTGGATGGACAGGTCGTAGTAATCGATCTGGATGTCGAGGTAGGGCAGGATCAGCTGGTCCTTGATGAAGTGCCAGATGATCCTGGTCATCTCGTCGCCGTCGATCTCGACGACGGGATTCACTACCTTGATCTTGGACATGCCACTACTTCCCTTCATCGTTCGAGCGCCGTCGCTCGCGGGGCATCAGGGCTGTGCGGGCAGCAGCAGCCCCGCGACGAGCAGGCCGGTGCCGAGTGCTGCAAGGACCACCACGTCGGTCAGCCGGCGTCTCGACGCGAGCATGCCCACCTGGCGCTCGGGCAGCGCCAGCCTGGTGAGGGCGGCTGCGAACAGGACTCCGGCCACCGCCAACGTACCCCCTCTGACATTCTGTCCGTTCTGCCGGATCCAGACCAAGGCCAGGGCGAGGCAGCAGATGGCCAGCGCGTAGGGGAGGTTCTGCCACCGCTTCCGGGTGTCGGGGGGCTGCGTCGTCACCGCCCGCCGGTGCCTGTGCAAACGGGACGCCTGCGGCGCGGAGTGCCTCATCGGCACGGTCCCGCGGGCAGCCTGGCAGGCATGGGTTTCCTCTCGGACGGCTAGCTCGGCAGTGTACTTGTGCGCGCTGAGCGCAGCCTGCATGGCGGCCAAAAGCCCGCTGCATCGTCATCGGCGGCCAATCCGTTGCCCAAGAGGCGGTACAACAACCGCCGAGAAGGGTAGCTGGAAAGTGAGATCTCAGTAGCCGCTCCGACAGGCAGGAGGACGCGCCATGGATGGCCCCTACATCCGGGTCGAAGACAGCGGGCTCACGATGCCGCTGCGGGAGGATGTGACCACCATCGGGCGCGGCCGGTCGGTCGACGTTCACCTGTCCGATCCGAGCGTGTCCCGGCTGCACGCCGAGGTCGTCCGCCGCGGGCCCTACGCCTACGTGACCGACCTGGGTTTATCACGGAACGGCACCCGGGTGAACGGCCGCCTGGTGGCGCGCCGGGTGCTCGAGGAAGGTGACGTACTGAGCTTCGGGGCCGCCCGCTGCCGGGTATTCGGGTTCGCGCCCGAGGAGTTCGCCGCCGAGGTGGAACTGCGGCGGCCCGCGGCGCCCGAGCTGACCCGCCGCGAGCTTGACGTGGTGACGTCGCTGTGCAGGCCAGCGCTGTCCGACGAGGCGTTCGTCGCGCCGGCGACGGCCCGTGAGATCGCGGCCGACCTGGTGGTCACCGAGGCGGCGGTCAAACAGCACCTGCTCCGCCTCTACCAGAAGTTCCGGATCCCGGAGGGTGCGAACCGCCGCGTCCGGCTGGCCAACGAGGTGGTGGCGCTCGGCCTGGTCCGGCCACTGCCTCCGGCAGAAAGAGCGCAGGCGCCGGCGGAACGGGCCCAGGCGCCGGCGGAACGGGCCCAGAGCGCTGCCGAACGGGCACCGGCCGCGGCGGAGAGGACGGCGCACCCCGTGGCGGACACCCCGCTGGCGGCCGTCGCGCCGTCGCAGCCGATCCCGGCACAGAACCCGCACGGCCGGCTCCGGACCGGAGGGCTGCGCGCCGCGACCCCGCGCTGAGCGGCCGCGCTGCCAGGTCAGGGCCTGCCGAACACCCTCAGTACCCTGGCCCGGGTGTCGTGCAGCAAGGTGTGCACGATGTTGAAATGGCCCAGCCACGTGGTCAGGTCGCCAAACGGCCAGAAGAACGGCGGATGCCCGGCCACGACCGCGACCGCGGCGGCAAAGATGCCGACGACCGCGACGAACGCCGCCGTCGCGCGCAGCGGCGTGTCGGCCACGCTGTCGTAGAAGCTCCTGATCGGCCTGCGCGCCCCCCTGGACCCTGGACCGAGGCCGTAGAACACGACCAGCATGCCGGCCGCATAGGCGCACGCCAGCGGGATCGGGTGATGCGCCGTCGCGACGACGGCGGCGACCGCGGCGACCGCGGCGACCGCGA
>JASHQP010000655.1 GCA_030039095.1 Streptosporangiaceae bacterium | reverse complement strand
CGGCTACACCGAGGACGTGACCGGCCTGCTGGACGCCGAAGGGCTCGACCGCCTGCACCATGACCGCCCCGTCCGGCTCCAGCACCGCAGCGGAGGGCTGTGGATCGTCAACACCGCGGGGGCGCAGGCTCTCGGCCTGGCCAGCGCCGAGCACCCTGGCATCGAGCGTGACGGCCAGGGCAGGCCCACCGGCCGGCTCTGGCGTGCCGATGACTGGCTGCGCGACCGGCTGCCGAGCTCCGGCCCGCCGGACCTGGCCGCGACCGGTATCCGGCTGGCGCGGCTCGGCATCACCCACGTCACCGACGCAACGCCCGATCTGGACGCGACGGCGATCGACGCGATAAGCGCGGCCATGGCCTCGGGCGCGATCCCGCAGCACGTCCAGCTGCTCGGCGTGCCCCTGGGCCGGGCGCCCGCCTCCGCGCAGCGCTCTCCCACCGCCGGACCACGCGCCCCTGGTGTGTGGCCACACTTCCCGGCCGCCGGCCCGTTCAAGATCGTCATCCCTGATTCGATGCTTCCCGGCATCGACACGCTGACCGAGAGCATCCGGACAGCCCACCGCGCCGGCCGGGCCGTGGCCGTCCACTGCGTCACCCGCGAGGCGCTGTTCCTGCTGCTGGCCGCGCTCGACGAGGCCGGAACCCGGCCCGGCGACCGGATCGAGCACGCCGCGCTGGTTCCCGACACGATCATTTCCCGGCTGCACGACCTCGGGCTGACGGTCGTCACGCAGCCGGGCTTCCTCGCCCAGCGCGGGGACGACTACGTCCGCGACGTGCCCGCCGCGGAGCACGGCGACCTCTACCGCGCGCGGTCGCTGCTCGACGGCGGCGTCGGCTGCGCGCTGTCCAGCGACGCCCCGTACGGGCCGCTCGATCCGTGGACGGTGATCAGCGCGGCCATCCACCGCGCCAGCCCGTCCGGCCACGTCATCGGGCCTGCGGAGCGCCTGACGCCGGCCCAGGCCCTGGCTGGCTACCTGAGCCCGCCCGAAGCTCCCGGCTCCGCACCCAGGGGGGTGGCTGTCGGCTGCCCGGCCAACCTCCTCCTGCTGCACGTCCCGCTGGCCGAGGCGCTCGCCGCGCCGTCCGCCGACCTCGTGGCCGCCACGATCATCGGCGGCTCCATCGCGGCCCCGGCGGGCTAGATCCAGCGGCAAGCTTTCATGATCATGGTAGCTGGCGCGCGACCGGTATGCCTCCGAGCAGCCGCAACTCCTCTCCTACCAGGCCATGGCTGACCGCGAGGTACCCATGATCGTCCTGACGCCTTCCAGCTCCGGGGTTCCAGGGGCCGGGCGGTGAGGCGCATCATCGCGCAAAGGCCTGACGCCTCCGACAGGGTGATCTCGGCATGCTGACCGTTTCTGCCAAGGTCAGGTTCAGGAACCGGTGCGACGCTGGTCCAGCAGCATTAGAAGGGATTTCGGGCACAGTACAACGACGGATGGTTCTTGAACGTGCGACGAGAGGACAGCCCAGCGCCGGCTGGTGCGGGCTCGCTGAGCGTGGACGGCAACTCCATTTCCGGGCCGGAACGCCGACGCGCGGTGCAGCGGGCACTCGCCGATGAACTTCAGCTAGCGCGACTGCAGGCGGACGTGCTGGTTCGGCTGGACGAGGCGGACCAGGCCGGGGACAACGAGGCGGTGCTGGTCTGCCACGCCGAGCTTGATCACGTGATGACGCGGATGGCGGAGGCCGAGCGCGTACGCGCCGGGGCCGGGGCCGCGCCGCCCGATGAGAACGACCTGGTCTGCGCGGGGTGCGGCGCGGCGGCCAAACCCGAGTACGAGGTGCCGCGGCTGCTGGGGTATCGCTGTTCCGACTGCGACTGGGTGGGCGATGACCCCGCCGCGGAGGCTGACCGGCGGCGCTCGGAGGCCAAGGACGCCGCGTGCACGGCGGTCGAGCGGGCCGTCGAGGTCATCGGGGATGCGCTGGCGATGCTGGGGCACCGCGGGAAGAGAGCGCGTGACGAGGGAATGGGCACGCTCCGAACGCTGCGCGATGATCTCGCGTCGGTCGACGGGCGGCTCCGCCGGACGCAGTGACCGGGCTCGTGTGAGGGCACTGTGCGGATCTAGTGCCCCTGCAGGGGCACCCACGCCGCACGGAGGGCTGCGGGGCCGGGGAATTGCGTTGACGGCGCCGGGGAATTGCGTTGACGCTGTACCCTTGGGCTGGCCTAGTGTCCAGCCATGGACGATGCCGTTGCGCCCCTGCTTCTGTTTCTTGTCGGCCCGCCGGCCGTGGGCAAGATGTCGGTCGGGCAGGCCATCGCCGAGCGGACCGGCCTGCGGCTGTTTCACAATCACATATCCATCGAGGTCGCGCTGCGCTACTTCGGCTTCGGCACCCCGGCGTTCCGGCGCATCGACGGCGAGATCCGCCGGCTGGTCATCGAGGAGGTCGCGGCCAGCGACCTGCCGGGCCTGGTCTTCACCCTTGTCTGGGCGTTCGACGTGCCCGAGGAGCAGGACTTCATCGACGCATGCGCGCGGCCGTTCCGTGAGCGCGGTGGCCGCGTGCTGTTCGTCGAGCTCGAGGCGAGCCAGGCGGAGCGGCTGAAGCGCAACGAGTGCGTATCCCGCCTGGCCGAGAAGCCTTCGAAGCGTGACCTGGGGGCGTCGCGGCGCAGCCTGCTCGAGCTCGACGAACGGCATCAGCTCAATTCCGGCGGGAAGTTCGACGAGCGTGAGGACTATCTGCGTATCAACAACACGTTTCTGACACCGGCCGAGGTCGCCGATCGCGTGATCAGGCACTTTGGCCTCCGGAAGGCCACCGAGGCAAACCCCGCCTGACTCAGCCGACGAAGTCGAGCGCGGCACGCCAGCGCCGCAGCGGACGGGCCGGCGTCCGGGGAGGCCTGGCCGGTCTCAACGGCCCGGGCCACCGGCTCGGGATCGGTGCGGGCGAAGACGCCGTCGCCGATCCCGCCGAGCACGATCCGCCGGAACCGGCCCGGTGAGGCGGCGGCCAGGCGGAGCAGAAGCTGGGCTCCCAGGCTGAAGCCAACCGCGTCGGCCCGTCCCGCGGCGGGCATGGCCGCGGTGATCGATTGCTCGAGGCCGGCGTAGGCGGAGGGGTCGTGCGGCTTGGCCGCCCTGCCGTGGCCGAGCAGGTCAGCGCCGATCACCGAACGGCCCTCGTCCCGCAGAAGGTCGGCCCAGCCCGTCTCCCGCCAGTTCCGCTCGAACGAGGACGCGAAGCCATGCACGAGCACTACGGGTACGTCGTCCACTTGCCTCCCCGGCCTCGCGGGAACCCAGCTAGTCCAGTCCTTCCACGAACTCCTCGAGCTGGCGGAGATTACGGCACTCCACCATCTTGTCGCAGTGCCTCGCGTATTCGGAGACGATCGAGTCCCCGGTATCCCACGTGTACGCGGCCTCGGGATTCAGCCAGTACAGGTGGCGGGCGCGCTGCCGTATGGACGCCAGAACCCACTCCCGCGAGGCGTGATAGTTGTTGCGCGCGTCGCCGAGCACGATCACGCTGGTCCTCTTCCTGACCTGCGCGCCCCACTGGTCCCAGAAGGTCTCGAGCACCATGCCGTAGTCGGAATGACCGTCGAGACGCACGGCGCCGGTCCGGCTGTTGATCTGCGCGGTCGCGGCGGCGATGTCCGGCGCGGCGTCGAAGACGCCGGTCACCTCCTCGATCCCGTCGACGAAAACGAAGCTCCTGACCCGGGAGAACTCCGATCTGATCGCGTAGGCCAGCTGCAGCGTGAAGGTCGCGAACGCCGCCACCGACGAGGAGATGTCGGCGATCAGCATGATCTCCGGCTTGGCCGGATGCGGTTTCCGGAAGACCAGGTCAACGGGGACGCCGCCGTTGGACAGCGACCGCCGGACCGTCCGCCGGAAGTCGAGCGCCGACCGGCGCTGGTGCCTGCGCTTGCGCGCCAGCCGCGCGGCCAGCTTTCTGCCCAGCAGCTGAACCGCCTGCCGTATCGCGGCGAGCTGCTCCTTCGACGCGTTCAGGAAGTCGGCGTCCTCCGGCAGCGGCTTGCGCAACGTGCCCGCCACCGCCTCGGCGCCGCGGTCGGCGACGAGCCTGCGGCGGATCTCCGCTTCCACCTCGGCGCGGACGGCATCCACCCGGGCCCGGTAGTCGTCGCCGGCCAGCCTGCGGTCGATCTCGGACAGGCCCGCCGCGTCGGCCGAGGCGAGCAGGCGCTCGAGGAGCGCGTCCAGGTCAAGCCCGCGCAGCGTCCGGTACAGGTAGTACATCCCGGCGACCGCGCGGCCGGGCTCGATGCCCGCATACCTGGTGACCGCCTCGGCCGCCACGGCGCGGATCAGCATCCGGTCGCCCGCCCGCACGGCGCGCAGCAGCAGGTCGGCCAGTTCGGCGTCGCTGAGCATCGCCACGACGCCCCTGCCGCCTCCCGCCCCATTCCCCGAGGCGCCAGAGCCGTCGGCCGCGCCGTCAGCGGGCCCACCGGCCGGGGACTCAGCCGCGTCGGCGCCGAGCCGCCGGCCGCCGAAGAAGACGTCGAAGACCAGCTCGAAGGCGCCGTAGTGGCCGCTGTTCTTGACCAGCGTCGCGGCCAGCGCGCTCTTCAGCGACGCCCGGTCCGTCATGGGCATGGCCGCGACGGCGGCCGTGGCGTCCACGTTCTCCGACACGGAGATCGGCAGCCCGATCGCCCGCAGTTCGGCCACGAACGCAGCGAGGCTCACGTCCACCGGCGGCCCTGCCCGAACTTCATGATCACTTCCGCTGGCCGACGGTCAGCTCGGCAGCCGCCTTCTCGATATCCGACTGGTACTTGAGCAGCACGTGCAGGGTGTCGACGGCAAGCTGCGGGGTGATCTCTTCGGCGCCGAGCAGGAACAGCGTGTTGGCCAGGTCGATGGTCTCCGACACCGACGGGCGCTTCTTCAGGTCGATCTCCCGCAGCGACCGGACCAGGCCGCTGACCTGGGCCGCCAGCCGCTCCCCGATCCCCGGGACCCGGCTGCGGACGATCTCCTTCTCCCGCTCCACCGAGGGGTAGTCGATGTACAGGTACAGGCAGCGGCGCTTGAGCGCCTCGGACAGCTCGCGCGAGTTGTTGGAGGTCAGGAACACCAGCGGGGTCTGGGTGGCGGTGATCGTGCCGAGCTCCGGAATCGACACCTGGTAGTCGGAAAGGACTTCGAGCAGCAGCGCCTCGGTCTCCACCTCCAGGCGGTCGACCTCGTCGATGAGCAGGACGACTGGTTCGGGGGCCCGGATCGCCGTGAGCAGCGGCCGCGAGAGCAGGAACTCCTCGCTGAAGATGTCCGACTCCAGGTCGGACCATGCCGCCTCGGCCGGAACGGACTGGCCGCTGGCCTGCCCGGAGTGGCCGCTGGCCTGCCCGGAGTGGCCGCTGGCCTGCCCGGAGTGGCCGCTGGCCTGCCCGGAGTGACCGGCCTGCCCGGCCTGGATCCGCAGCAGCTGCTTCTTGTAGTTCCACTCGTACAGGGCCTTGGCCTCGTCCAGTCCCTCGTAGCACTGCAGCCTGATCAGCCGCATGCCGGTCATCTGCGCCACGCTCTTCGCGAGCTCGGTCTTGCCGGTGCCCGCCGGCCCCTCGACGAGCACCGGCTTGGCCAGCTGCTCACCCAGGTAGACCACGCTGGCGATGCGCTCGTTCGGCAGGTAGCCAGCCTCACGCAGCCCGCGCGCCGTGAACTCGGGAGAGCCGAGCCGGCCCGGACGGGGGCCCTGCGCGACAGGGCCCGGCTCCTGCTGCTGATCGGCCATGCGATCGGCGCCCCTTTCCGCCGCGCGTGGTCGCGCCGATAGAAACATTGTTAACTAGAACTAACTATATGTACCTGTCGTTGCCGTCAAGGGATCGCTCAGGATGGGCCAGCAGGAGCCGCGGTCGTCCCGCTGACGAGCTCCCACAGGCCGGCTTCGCCGGCGTCGCGGGCGGCTTGCTCGAGCACCGCGTCCCACTCGGCGACGCTGCCGAAGTCATTGGTCCACGCCAGGATCGGCATGGTCACGCGGTGCAGGACGTGCTCCCTGGTCGTGCCGATCGCTCCGTGCACCTGGTGGGCATTGCGGACGACGGCCGACCCGGCATGCCCGCACACCGACCGGGCCACGGCGATCGAGAACAGCAGGCCGTCGCCCGCGAACCGCGTGGCCATGGCCTGCATGAGGGCGGCATCGGTGGCGGCGCGGGCCAGGGCCGCCTCCGCCGCCGCGTCCGCTGCCAGCTGCTGGACGGCCTGGAACGCGGCGAGCGGACGGCCGAACTGCCTGCGTTCTGTGGCGTGCCGCACGGTGAGATCGACGGCGGCGTCCATCGCCCCGGTCAGCTGGATCGCTCGCATCAGCGCTCCGCGCAGCCGCCGCGCGCCGGCGTCCACGCCGCCGAGCAGGTCATCCTCCACCGCCGGCACGGGAA
>JASHQP010000654.1 GCA_030039095.1 Streptosporangiaceae bacterium | reverse complement strand
GTCACCGTCCACGCGCCGCGGCCGGCCACGAACCGCTCCGCCCGGTCCAGGTCCTTGTTGGTGATCAGCGCGTACTTCCCGATCCGCTCGACCAGGGGCCGCCCCCCGATCCGGCCCACGCCGTAGGAGGCGTAAGAGCCGGCGAGCTCAGCCAGGGACCCGATGATGATCACGAGCGCGAGGTTGAGGTGGCCCTGGTAGGCCAGGACGCCAGCGAAGCCGAAGGTGATCTCCGAGGAGATCGGGATGCAGCACGCCTCGAGAAACCCGAAGACGATCAGCGCAGCGTAGCCCGCGTGCGTCAGGAAGCTTTCCATGGCCATCTTTGTACCTCATGCAGCGGGGGCACGACGCAGGAGTCCGCGTTACGCCGGCGCGTCCGTGCGAGGCCCGGGCCGGCGGCCCGACAGAAAAAATCGCCGCCGCTAAAGCACCAGAAGCAAAATCAAGATAACCGCATTGAACGCTGAGCGCCGGGGCTGGTCGCCGCGGATGAGCGTGCCCGGTTCCCGTGCCGGGCCGAACAAACTGCTGCCCGCGTGGAGGGAAGGCCGCCGCCGGGTATGCGTGGTAAATCATGAAAAACATGACATCTTCAGTCAGTGCATAGAATAACCGGAGCTAGGCCTAATCTACAGCGGCTGGGCTGCCGAGTTGTCCGCTTGACACGGTTCTGAATCGCTGTTTAAATAGTGGAATTCGCGACGGGCCGTGCGCTTGTCTTGTCGCAAGTTGGCGACAAAGTTGGTTCCCCGGGGGTGGAAAATATTGAGAGTTATTTCAGCGTTTTCTAAACACAGGCTATAACGCTGAGTTAGCGTAGTTGTAGTCGGCGGGAAGCGAGCCTGGCGCCGGAGCTATGCGGCCGGCACGATTCCCGCAGCGATTAAAGCGTGGCGCGGACCCGAGCCCAGTTCGGCGTCTGATCGGGCCCGTGTCGCCAACCTTGCTGTTGCCCAGACACGGCCATCCCGTATCGGGCAGCGATGTCGATCAGCCCTCCCTGACGGCCCCGCACCCCGAGCAACGACCATCACGAGGCTGACATGTTCCCTAAAACCAACGCGAAGTCCCAGCGGCGCTGGCAGGATCCCGGTGCGGTCGACCTGCGGACGCTGCGTGAGCTGTGTCATGACCTGACCGTGCCCGCCACGGCGATCAAGCTGCTCACCCAGGTGGCCGTGGCCGAATCGGACCCTGGCCCGGCCATGCGGGCCCGGCTGCGGCAGATATCCGATGAGGCCAGCAGGATCGCGGACATCTGCGGTTACTTCCTCGACCAGCCGGCGGACGCGGGCGCGCCGCCCTCGGATGAGGGCCCGGCAGACCTGCATGTCCTGGCCGCCGAGACGGCCGACAGCATGCGCTGGCGGTACTCGGGCGCGGTCACCGTCAGCACCGACCCGGTCACCGTGGCCGCGCATCCGGTCGTGGTGGTCCGGATCCTGACCAACCTGCTCGACAACGCGTGCCGCGCCGCAGGCCCCGGGGGACGGGTCCAGGTAACCGTGCGGCGGGACGGCGAGCAGGCAAAGCTGGTGATCGCGGACTCCGGCCCGGGCTTCGGCCAGGCGGAATCCGGCAGGGCGTCGCTCGGCCTGAGCATCGTGGCGGCCATGGTGCGCCGCGGCGGCGGCAGCCTGCGGATGGGCGGCAGCGACCTCGGCGGTATCGCCGTCACCGTCACCCTGCCCGGCGCGGAACCGGATCGCCGAGCGCCTGGCCTCGCCCCGGCGAAGGGAGCGGCGGGATGAAGATCGTCATCTGCGACAGCCACCGCGTGTTCGCCGACGCCCTGGCGTCCCTGCTGCACGGCGCGGGCCATGAGGTGGTCGGCAGCGTGGTCAGCCTCGAGGACGCTGCCGAGATCTGCGGGCGGGCGCGGGCCGACGCCTGCGTCGTTGACCTGCGGCCAACCCGAACGGGCCGGCGGCCAGACATCGAGCAGGCCGCGCGCTCGGCTCCGGGCACCGCGTTCGTCGCGCTGAGCGCGTCGGCCGATGCGGCCACGCTGCGGCAGGCGGCCGCGGCCGGGGCGGGTGGGCTGGCGCTGAAGGGAGACGACTTCGGGGAGTTCCTGCGCGTGGTCACGGAAACCGTGTCCAGCCAGGAACGCGGCGCCGGGCCGAAGCCTGCGGCGCAGGTCGTCTTGTCGAGGTCGGCCCGGGCAGCACTCCGGGCGGGCCAGGGCGTGACGGCGGGGCCCTCCCAGTTCCTGACCGAGCGCGAGTGGGAGGCGCTCGGCCGGCTGGTGCGCGGGGAGAGCACCGCGAGCATGGCCAGGGCGATGGGCGTGCGCGTGTCGACCGCGCGTACCCACATCGACGCGGTGCTGAGCAAGCTGGGCGCCCACTCACGCCTCGAGGCCGTGGCCTACGCGGTCAGGGAGGGACTCGTCGACACCAGCGGCTGGCAGCGTGAGAAGCGGGCGGTGGGTATATGAGCCCGGCCAGGCTGCTCGTCGTCGATGATCATCAGGTCTTTGCGGAGGGGCTCGGGGTCCTGTTCCGTGCGGAGCCGGATTTTGAGCCAGTGGGATCCGTCTCCGATCCTGCCCAGGTCGTCTCCGTCGTGCGAGCCACGGTCCCCGACGTGGTGATCATGGATGTTCACCTCGGCGACGGCAACGGCATCGAGCTGACGGCTCAGCTGGCTGCGTTGCCGACGCCTCCGGTGGTGGTGGTGCTGACCGCCTACTCCGACGTGGGAACGGCTGCCGACGCGATCCGTGCGGGCGCGATGGGCTTCGTGTCCAAGGAAGGCCCCGCCGAGCACATCGTGACCGCCGTGCGGGCTGCCGTGCTGGGCGGCACCTGGTTCCCGGCCGGCCTGCTCGGCGTGATGCTCGCCACGTCGCAGGACCCGCTCGGAGAGCCGTTCGGGCAGCCGCTCGGCCAGCTGACCGACCGGGAACGGGAGGTGCTTCGGCTGATGGTCAGCGGGCTGGACCGCAAGACCATCGCGACCCGGCTCTACCGCTCTCCCGACACGGTGAAGACGCACATCCGCAACATCGCGGCGAAGCTCGGCACGCAGAGCGCGACCGAGGCCGTGGCCGTGGCCCTCAGCGCGGGCCTGCGGCCGGAGTTAGTGCGGTACCGGTGCCGGTGGCGCCGCCGGGCTAGGACGCGTTCCAGTTGTCCGGGTCTGCGGTGCCGATGGGAGCGGTCGCGGTCGAGGCGGGCACGGCCGACGGGCTGACGAACGTGCTGCCGCTCGGCCCAGCCTCGACGGCCTCGCTCAGCGCGCTGCCCTGCACGTACTTGCTCCACGGCAGGAACCACATGGTCCACCCGTTGTCCCAGGTGCCAGCCTTGGGACTGCCGGTGACCGTCACCGGGTCGCCCGGGATCTCCATCTTGTAGTAGATCTCGGCGTCGGCCGGCGCCATGTTGACGCAGCCGTGACTGACGTTCGTGAACCCCTGCTCGCCCACGGACCAGAACGCGTCGTGCAGGTAGTCACCCGACCAGGTGAACCGGACCGACCACGGCACCTCGAGGTTGTAGCCGGGCCCCTTCATGTCGACAGGGTTGCCCTTGTCGATGGTCAGGTACGTGCCGTTCGGCGTGTTGTCGCCGGGGCGGCCCGTGCTGATCGGCCACGTGTCGATCAGCTTTCCGTTCTGGTAGAGCTCCATGTGGTGCGTGGTGGTGCTCGCGACGACGATCAGCGATGCGCCGATGTTGAAGGTCTGGGTGAGCGTGTGGTACCCGTACACGCCGGGCGCGCCCTCGACGCCGTTCAGGTGCGCGGTAAGGCTCACTGTAGTGTCAGCCGGCCAGTAGCTGCGCGGCCTGAAGTACAGGCAGACCGTCGCCATGTTGCACGGGTCGTCCCAGTACCAGGACCCCACGACCGGCTTCGACGTCGTGAGCTGCAGGGCGCGCTCCACCGCCGCCTTGTCGGTGATCTGGTGATCGAAGTACAGGATGATCGGCATGCCCACGCCGTAGGTCTGGTCCGCGCCCTCGTAGATCTGCGTCGTGAACGTCTGCGACGGGTCGAGCGTTCTGAACGAGGAAGTCCGGGTGATGGTCTTGCCCGACGTCCCGGCGGCGCTGGTTCCTTCTGCCCTGGCCGTGACCGTGTAGCTCTGGGCCACGTCGAGCGCCCAGGTGCTGTGCCAGACGGTGCGGGACGCGTTCATCGAGCCGGTGACCTGGTCGCCGCCGGTGCTCACGGTCACGCTGGTGAGCCTGCCCTTGGCGGCCGTGACCGTGATGCCGTTGCTCGGCGTGGCGCTGCTGCTCCCGTTCACCGGAGAGATCGAGACCTGCAGGCCCGCGGGGGCGGCCGACGCGCCGCCCTTCGCCGACGTTCCGCTGCTTCCCGAGCACGCGGAGGCGGCCAGGCCTGCCGCGCAGCAGATCGCGACCGCGGCCAGCCACCGGTATCTGCGCGCGGATGAGGAGGATCCCACGACTGAATCTCCCACTGCGGATCGTTGACGGCTCATGTGTATCCCGTGTCGCCAGGCTCACCCGGGCAGGCTTCACTGCTCGGAACGGGGCGCGGCCGCCGGGCTGCCGCCCTCGGCCCCGGTGCCGTCCGTGGCACCGTCCTGCTGCGGGGTGCTCGTCACGGCGCCGGACCGGTCGCGCCGGGGGGTGCCGTCCCAGACTATGTCGGCGGGGCGGCGCGGACGACCCGTTAGCGAACGTATTCGGCCGCTTCGCAGCAGCGCGACGGCAGCGGCCAGCGCGGCGATCGCCACCGCGGTCCACGGCACATAGTCGCCAAGCTGGTCATAGGGTGTGCGCGCGGACGCCGGCGGAAGGCCGAGCCGCACCAGCGCGACCCCGCGGAACGAGGAGCCTTTCCAGGCGAGCAGCCGCCCCCTGGCGTCGAAGGCGACCGAGTCGCCGGTCAGCGCCGCCTGCACGACCGGCCGGCCGGTCTCGGCGGCGCGCAGCGCGCTGAGCGCCGCATGCTGCTGCTGCGCCCACTCCCAGCTGGCCTGCCAGGTGGAGTCCGAGGTCTGGTAGACGATCAGCTGGGCGCCGCGATCGGTGTCCACCCGCGACATGTCCGGGAACGCGGATTCGAAGCAGATCAGTACCCCGATCGTGAGCGGCGGCTGGCCATTCGGCATCGTGACGTGCAGAACCTGCGCCCCCGTGCCGGGCACCATGTTCTGCGACGCCGCCTTGCTGATCTTGGTCAGCCAGCCGAGCTCCTGGCGGAACGGGATGTACTCGCCGAACGGGACCAGCCGGGTCTTGACGTACCGGCCGTCGATGCCGTTGTCCCCGATCAGCAGGGCGACCTTGGAGTGATCGCCGTCCGGCGCTATCGAGTCCTGGTTCACCAGAAGCTGCGCGTCGTCGGCCTTCGACAGCTTCTCGAGCTGATGCAGCAACCAGGCGTACTTGGGCAGGCTCAGGTCGTAGGCGACGCTGCTCTCTCCCCAGACGATCAGGTCCGCGCGGTCGGCACGCAGTCCCGCCGACAGCCGCTGGCTGGCATCGACGCTGATCTTGGGGTTGTGCACCACCCCCGGCTGGACGAGTGCGACCGTCACGTGCCTGCTGACCGGTGAGGCCGACGTGAGCGCGAAGGCAACGGGGCCGGCCGCGAGCGCGACCAGCGCGAAGGCCGCGCCGATCAGCCGCACCGCAGCGGGCCGGGCGGCAAGCGCGATCAGGATCCCGGTGTTCGCCGCGACGAGCGCGAAGCTGACCAGCCAGACGCCGCCGAGCGCAGCGAGGGCCAGGATCGCGGGGTGCTGCCATTGGCTGGCGCCGTACACCGCCCACGGGCCTCCGAACCCCTGCCAGGAGCGAACCCAGTCGGCGACCAGCCAGCAACTCGGCAGCACGGCGAGCGCGGCGAGCGCGCGCAGCGAAGAGATCGGCGGCCGCAGCAGCCCCCAGGTCGCGCCGCCGAAGATCGTCCAGAGCGCGCCGATGAACGCCACGATGAGCAGCAGCCCCGGGCCCAGGTTCGGGGCCAGCCAGTCCAGCGACGCGAGCAGGAACCCGGCGCCGAACCACCAGCCGCGCACCGCCGCCTCCCTGGCGGACGGCGCGGCGCGGAACAGCAGCATGCCGGGGACCAGCCCGAACCACGCGACGAACTCCAGGTTCGGGGCCGGGAAGGCCAGCGCGGGCAGCGCGCCGGCGACGAGTGCCGCCCAGCGCGCCGGCCTGCCGAGCGCGCGCCAGAATCCCACAGTCCTATTGTGCTGCGCCGCCGTCAGCGGCCAGAGCCGATTCCCTGCCCCGCCGCCGCTCGGCGACCGCGCTGGCCACGCCCGCGGCCAGCGCCGCAACGGCGAGCGCGCTGAACACGATCTCCGGCCACTCGCCGAGCCGCTCGGCCGGCGTGGCGTTGCTCAGCAGCGGCACCCGGTCCTCGAGCACGGCCCGCTGCCAGGTCCGCGACTGGCTGATCAGCGTCCCGTCGGGCGCGATGATCGCGCTGACCCCGGTCGTGCCGGCGACCACCATGGAACGGTCGAACTCGACGGCGCGGATCCGGGCCATCGCGAGCTGCTGCAGGGTCTCACCGAGCTGGCCGTCCAGCTCGAAGTCGGCGTCGTTCGTCTGCTCGGTGAGCAGGTTCGCGCCGGCGGTGACCTCGGAGGAGACCAGGTTGTCGAAGCCGACCTCGTAGCAGATCACATCGCCGAGCCTGACCTTGCCGAGGTGAAACACCACCGCCTTGTGCCCGGCCGTGAAGTTCACCGGCTGCAGCGAGGGCAGCGAGGAAAACGAGCTGATCAGACCGCGGAACGGAATGTACTCGCCGAACGGCACGAGCTGACGCTTCACGTAGACGGCGACCGGGCCGCGGCCGGGCAGCCATAGCTGGCCGGCGTTGCGCTCCGGGTTCTCCAGGATCGTGCCGATCAGCACCGGCCTGTTGATCGTGCTGACCGCGCCCGCGATCGTGGCATAGATGGACGGGTCGGTGGCAGGATCGATGTCGGCCGAGTCCTCCGGCCAGATCACCAGGTCGGGCGCTGGCCGCGAGCCGGCCTTGACCTGCGCGGCCAGCTGTTCGGTGGCCGCGGCGTGATTGCCGGTGACGTCCGTATCCGCGAGCTGCCTCGCCAGCGTCCTCGAGTGCGGGACGTTGCCCTGCACCGCGGCCACCTCGGCGGTCGGGACGCCGGCTCCCGGCTGGCCCGACGGCAGCAGGCCGCCCGCGAGGACCAGCCCGGTGGCAGCGGCAAAGCCGAGCGCGGGCACGACGCGGCGCCGGACCGGGTTCGGGGTGAGCACAAGCCAGGCCAGGGTGGCCCCGGCGAGCGCCAGGAGGAACGTCAGCAGCGGCGGGCCGCCGATGGACACCCAGCGGACGGTCGGCGCCTGGGCCTGGCTCATCGCCAGCCTGCCCCACGGGAACGCGTACGGCCACCGGTCCCGGAATGCCTCGACACCGGCCCACCAGCAGCCGACCGCCACCGGCCACCCGGGCAGGCGCAGCATCAGTCGCTGTGCGATCGCGAACAGGGCGAAGATCACGGCCTCGGCGATCGCCAGCGCCGCCCACGCATACCAGGCCACGTTGATCAGCCAGGACAACAGCGGAATGAAGAACGCCAGGCCGAACCCGAGCCCGACCAGGAACGAGCCGCGCAGGCTCCGGCGCCATAGCGCGATGACGAGGAGCGCCGGGGCCACCGCCGCGAACGGCCAGATCCCGGTGGGCGGGAACGCCCCCGCGAGCGCCAGGCCTCCCGCGATCGCGACGACGAGCGCCAGCAGGGTCGGCAGACCGCCCCGGCTCCCGGCAGTGGCCCGCGGCGGCGCGGGCTGTGCCGGGGTGACCGGAGCCTGCGCAGGATCGGACCCGGGCACGCCTGCGCCAACTACCGCATCAGCGGCGCCGTGGCCCGCCTCGCCGGTTTGCGGCACGCTACCTCCCGCCAGCCATCCTGGTCCGACACAGCGAGAGTAGCCCGACCTGCGGGGGGCCGGGCCCCTCGCACTCCCCTCAAAACTCGCACGTCACCCGGCCGAAACCCTGCCCTCCCATACCATCGCCACCCGTACGCCACCGAACTAGATCATTTATCTCTTCACCGGTTCGGCGGCAGAAACAGGGCAAAAGCGACCGGGTGGTGGCCGCCCAGGCGCACTGCGCGCGGAGCGGCTTGCGAAATGCAATTTCCCGATTCAATGGGATTGCAGCTATCCAGCGTGATATCCTCGTCACCATCTGTTGATCATGAATGGATTGACAGCGGTTTCCGGCATAATTTGCGAGGTCCACGGCACGTGATCAAGATCCGCTACGCAGACCTGCCTGCCGGGTTACATATCCAGGCGGTGGCCCGCGGCAGGGACACGGTCATCTACCTGCTGCCCGGACTGACCGCGGCACAGCGGCAGGCCGCCCTGCGCCGGGCACGCAGCAGCGCCCGCATGGGACAGGGCCCGCGGCTGCCGGTCGCGCGTGTTCTGGGTGCCGTGATGGTGGACCGCATGCGGACGACGATCCGGAACGGCGCCGCGGCGATGCGCGGCCATCCGGCGATCCTTGTCCCGCCACTCGTGATCGTCATGTCTGCTGCCGTCGCTTACGTCCTTCTGGTGTCCGTCAGCAACGGGATTCACGGTCCCCGGGCCAATGGGGCGACAGGCACCCCGATCCCCGCGGCGCTCGCTCCGCCGGGAAGCAGGGCGGACGATCCCGGCGCGCGGCCGGGATCGACGCCGCGGATCACCCCCGGGCAGTCGCCGCGGCCAGCGCACAAGCGGCCGGGGGGTGGCCGGGGCGCGAAGGGCGGCTCTCCGTCTCCTTCACCCACGCCGTCTCCTGCCACGTCAGCATCCGATCCGAGCCCGTCACCGTCGCCGTCGGCTCCCGCAGCCCCGAGCCCGACGGCGGGTGGTGTCAACTCGACGGGCCCCGGCTCGGGCTCGCCCGATGCCGGCGGGTAATGCATCGATCCCGGCCCGCCGGGCGAGTGCCAGTCGCCCTAGCCCCGGCCACCCGGCCCGCCGGCGGCCCGCCCTGCCCGGCCCTCGCCCCGCCCCCGCCCCCGCCCCCGCCCCCGCCCCCGCAAGAGCGTTCAAGACGGGCTGGCTTACCTTCGGTCAATATGGCAGCAAGCCTGATGGGTCCCGGCCCTGACGGACGACGCCTTCGGGCCGACGGAGGGAGCAGCGGTGAGCCGCCGGGGATGGACGCTGTTCGCAGCGATGAGCATCATCTGGGGCATCCCCTATCTGCTGATCAAGGTCGCGGTGGGCGGGGTGCCGGTGCCCGTTCTCGTGCTTGCCCGGGTGGCGGTCGGCTCGGCACTGCTGCTGCCCGCCGCGATCAGCCGAAAGCAGATCGGTGTGCTGCTGCCGCACTGGCGGTGGCTGCTGGCGTTCGCGTGCGTCGAGATCGTCGCGCCGTGGCTGCTGCTGTCCGAGGCCGAGCGCAAGCTGACCAGCTCGATGAGCGGCCTGCTCGTCGCGTCGGTGCCGATCGTCGTGGTCGTGCTCGCGAGGCTGACCGGTGGCACCGACCGCCTGAACGCGACCCGGTGGGCGGGTCTGCTGGCCGGCCTCGGCGGCGTGGCGCTGCTGGCGGCTCCGACGGCAGCGGGCGGCGACGCGTTGTCGATCGTCGAGGTGCTGCTGGTCGCGGTGTGTTACGCGACCGGCCCGCTGATCGCCAGCAGGAGGCTCGCCGAGCTGCCGCCGCTGGGGATGACCGCGGTATGCCTTGGCTTCGCCGCGGTCGTCTACGCGCCGCTCGCGGCGCTGGCCTGGCCGTCCGCGATGCCGTCCTGGCGGGTGCTCGGTGCGCTGGCGGCCCTCGCGGTCGTGTGCACGGCCGCGGCCTTTCCCATCTTCTTCCGGCTGATCGCCGAGGCGGGCCCGGCCCGGGCCAGTGTGATCACCTACGTCAATCCCGCGGTCGCCGTCGCGCTCGGTGTGTCCGTCCTCGGCGAGCGGTTCACGCCGGCGATGGCCGGGGCGTTCGCGCTGATTCTCGGCGGATCGGTGCTGGCGACCCGCACCGGAGGCCCCCGAGTTCCGGAGCCGGAACGCGCCGCGGGGGAGGACTCGGCGTGCCTGCCCGAATCGGGCGCCGCCCCCACGTAATCCGTTCGGTCGCGCCCGGACCGCCCCGCTAAACTCGCCAGCGTGATCGATCTGAAAGCGGCCCGGCAGGAACCGGACCGGTACCGCACCGCACTGGCCCGGCGAGGCGCGGCAAGGGATTTTGACGCGCTCCTCGCCGTCGACGCCAAATGGCGCGAATACACCGAGCGGGCGGAGTCGCTCCGTGCCGCTCAGAAGAGGTCGTCGAAGGGCAAGCCGGAACCCGACGAGCTCGCTGAGCTGCGCCGGCTGGCAGCGGAGCTCGCCGCGGCGACCGAGGAGCAGGCGCACGCCGCCCGCGAGCGCGACGAACTGCTGGCGAAGATCCCGAACCTGCCCGATCCCACCGCCGCCGACGGCATGGACGAGGATGACGCGGAGCTGGTCCGGACCTGGGGCGAGCAGCCGGCGTTCGGCTTCGAGCCCAGGGATGCCCTGGACCTGGGCTCGTCGCGCGGATGGATCGACATGGCCAGGGGGGCGCGGCTGTCGGGTTCGCGGTTCGCCTACCGGATCGGGGACGTCGCGCTGGCCGAGATGGCGCTGTACCGCTACGTCATCGACACCCTGGCCGACAAGGGCTTCCTGCTCGTGCTGCCGCCGGTGCTGGCCACCGAGCGGTCCATGTACGGAACCGGCTTCCTGCCGACCGAGGAGTCCAACCTCTACCACCTGGAAAAGGACGACCTGTACCTGACCGGAACCTCCGAGGTGGCGCTCGCCGGCATTCACGCGGAGGAGCGGCTGGAGGAGGGCCAGCTGCCCGCGCTGTACGCCGGGTTCACCACGAACTTCCGGCGCGAGGCCGGGGCGGCGGGCAAGGACACCAGGGGCATGTTCCGGGTGCACCAGTTCGACAAGGTCGAGATGTACGTCTGCTGCACCCCGGAGCAGTCCGGAGAGTTCCACGAGCGGCTGCTCGCGTACGAGGAGGAGATCGTCCAGGCCCTCGGCCTGCCCTACCGGGTCATGAACATCTCCGTGGGCGACCTCGGCGCCCCGGCCGCGAAGAAATACGACATCGAGGCGTGGTTCCCGACCCAGGGGCGGTACCGGGAGATCACCTCCTGCTCGAACACCACCGACTACCAGGCACGCAGGCTGAACATCAGGTTCCGCCGTGACCGCAACCTCGAGTTCGTGCACACGCTCAACGGCACCGGCGCGACGGCGCGCGCACTGCTCTCGATCATGGAGAACTTCCAGGACGAGGGCGGCACGGTCGCGGTCCCGGAGGTGCTGCGCCGCTACGGCGCCCCGGCGACGCTCGGCGCGCCGCCGCGCTAGAGCGCTGCCGGCGCTGCCTCGCCGGTTGCGGAGGTCAGCTCGGCCAGCAGCGCGGCGCCGTCCGGTGAGCCCAGGCCGGAGCACGCATCCCAGCCGGGCCCGGCCGAGTACGCACCGTTGCTGCCGCTCGTGATGTCCTGGAATCCCGGCGCGGCCTGGCCGGAGACAACGCCCGCGTACAGCTGCTCCTGGATCAGCCCGAACGTCTTGCCCGCGCCCTGCGCCAGCCGGGCGATCAGCGCGGCCCAGAGCGGAGCGACGGCGCTCGTGCCGCCGATCACCGTCGACTGGCCGTCGACAAGGACCTGGTAGCCGGTATTGGGATCGGCGTTGCCCGCCACGTCGGGCACGCCGCGCCCGGGACTGCCGGACGGCGTGTCCGGCACGCCGGCGCTGGCCTGCCAGGCCGGCAGCGCGAACTCGTCGCTCACCCCGCCGCCGGTCGCGCCGCCGCTCGAGCCGTCGTTCCACACGGTCTCCGAGCTGATGATCCCGGTGGCCGGATCCGCCTGCAGGCTGGTGCCGCCGCAGGCGAGGGCGTTCGGGCTGGAGGCAGGGAAGTCGACGTGCGGCTGATCGCCGGTGACCCCGTCGCTGCTGCCGCCGTCGCCCGCCGCCACGCACACGGTCACGCCGAGGGCCACGCCGTCGGCGCACGCGGCGTCGAGAGCGGACCTGGCCTGGGCGGTCCACGAGTCCTCCGACTGGCCCCAGCTGATGCTCACCGCGGCGGGCGTGGGCGTCGCATGGACCGCGGTGGTGACCGCGTCGATGAAACCCTGGTCGGTGTTGGGCGCGAAATAGATGACGAGAGCCGCTCCCTGCGCCACCGAGCCGGCCACCTCGATGTCGAGCAGCACTTCGCCGTCGGCGCCGTCGGGCGCCTGATCCGGCACGTTGCTGGCGCCATCCACGCCCTGCGCGGTCACCGCGGGAACGGAAAGGCCCAGGCCGGAGAAGTAGGTGTCCAGGTCGGTGTCCGAGTAGCCGCCGCCGAGCTCGATGATCCCGATCGTCTGCCCGGTGCCGTCGGTGCCGGCCGGGAACTGGTAGATCCCGGCCACCTGCGGCGGGGTGTAGGACGTCCCGGCTGCGGCGGGGTCGGCGATTCTGGACATGAACCGGGACTGGGGGCGGTTGTCCAGGCCCAGCACGGCGACGACGATGCCGTCGAGCCCGGCCGGTATCTGCAGCGTGCCTTCACGGTACCGGTGTGCCAACCGCTGCGAGCCGCCCGGGAACGGGCTCGTGACCATGGACAGCTCCGCGCCGAAGGTGGCGGCCAGCGCCGAGACCGTGCCCGCCACGGTGATCCGGCGCGAGCCCGCGTCCTGGCCGGTGACCTCGAGGCCGAGACCGGACAGCGTGCCGGTGACGAGCTCGAGATCGGCGGGGTCGGCGCCGTAACGGTCCTGAAGCTCTCTCCTGCTGAGCCTCACCGGCACGCCAGCCGCGTCGACCGGCAGTTCGGCGCGCCGCCGGGTCACGATCGTCAGCTCGATGCGCTGCGACCCGTCGATGGCCCCGGCGGGCTCAACGTCGGTCAGCGGTCCACGCAAGCTGTCGGAGAGCTGCACGAAAGAATCGTCGGTCATGTCGCCCCTTCACCTGGCCCCTGGGCTGCGTGGCCCGGCAGAAGGTTACTCCGGCATGACGGTTCTGTTGCCCCTGGCCGGCACGGGAGCTAACCGACGACCGGGGTGGACCGGCGTCGTGTCCCCGGGGTCGACGGGATCACCGCACGACTCACACACGAACTGGGCCTCGAGGCGGTGCCCGCAGTGGTGCTGGAGAGTCAGCGGCGGTCCGGCCTCGCCAGCCAGGTACTTGTCGCCCCAGCGCATCAGGCTGACGATCACCGGATAAAGATCGCGGCCTGCCTCGGTCAGCCGGTACTCATACCGGGCCGGGTGCTCCGAGTACTGCCTGCGCTCGAGGATTCCGCTGGCGACCAGCGTGCGGAGGCGGGCCGCGAGCGTGTCCCTCGGGGCTCCGGTCCGCCTGATCATCTCGTCGAAGCGGCGGTTGCCGAGGAACACCTCGCGCACTGCGAGCAGGGCCCACTTCTCCCCGACGACGTCGAGTGCCCGGGCGATCGAGCACTCACGCGGCTGGCTGGTGACTGCGGTCATGCCCGCATTATACGCGGTGGGTTTGAAATCTGGACGCACCCTGATATTGTACATCCAGATTTCGGACTAACTCCAGGGAGACGCCCCGTGAGCATCGGCCCCGTGACGACCGCAACCCCGCCGGCCACCGCCGGCCCGAGTGCCCGGAGGCTGACGGCGGTCGTCGGCGTCCTGTCCCTGGCCGTCTTCATGAGCAGCCTTGACCTGTTCATCGTGAACCTGGCGTTCCCGTACATCGCCCGGGAGTATGCGGGCACCGGCCTGGGCTCGCTGTCCTGGGTCCTCAACGGCTACACGATCGTGTTCGCCGCGGTGCTCGTCCCAGCCGGGCGCTGGGCCGACCGCGTCGGCCGCCGGCGGCTGTTCGTCGCCGGGCTGGCCGCCTTCGTCGTGGGATCCCTCTTCTGCGGCCTGGCGCCCGGCGTAGCCGCGCTGATCGCCGCCCGGGTGGTCCAGGCAGCCGGCGCGGGCCTGATGGTCCCGGCCTCGTTGTCCCTCCTGCTCGCAGGCGTTCCAGCCCAGTCCAGGTCCCGGGCCATCGGCACATGGTCGGCCATCGGCGCCCTGGGCGCCGCGCTCGGACCGGTGATCGGCGGCAGCCTCGTCCAGCTCGACTGGCGGTGGGTGTTCTGGATCAACCTGCCGGTCGGCATCATCGCGATCCTGCTGGCCGGCAAGGTGGTGCCGGAAAGCAAGGACGACCACGTCGCCGGCAGGCCCGACGTGGCGGGCGCCGGCCTGCTGGCCGCTTCCGTGGCGCTGATCGCCCTGGCGCTGGTCAAGGCGCCGGACTGGGGCTGGGGCTCGCCCGGCTTCGTGGGCCTGCTCCTGGCGTCGGTGGCCTGTGGCGCGGCGATGGTCGTCCGGTCGAACCGGCACCACTCCCCGGTGATCGAGCTCGGGCTGCTGCGCTCGCGGACCTTCAGCGGCGCGTTCGCGGCCTCGATCCTCTACTACGCCGCGTTCGGCGCGTTCGTGCTCAACTCGGTCGAGTTCCTGACTGGGGTATGGCACTACTCGGCCGTACGGGCTGGGCTGGCGATCGGGCCGGGCCCGCTGATGGTCCTCCCGTTCGCCAGAGTGGCCGCGCCCTGGCTGGCGGCAAGGCTCGGCGGGCCCGGCCGGGTCGCGGTGATCGGCTGCGTGGTGAACGCCGGCGCCCAGCTGCTGTGGCTGACCCAGATCCAGGTGCACCCGGCATACCTGACTCACCTGCTTCCGGCGCAACTGCTCGGCGGCGCCGGGGTCGGCCTGACGATCCCCTCGCTGCTCGGTGCGGGCACCGCCTCGCTGGCACCCGCCCGCTTCGGCACCGGCAGCGGGATCCTCAACATGGCGCGTCAGGTCGGCACCGTGCTCGGGGTCGCCAGCCTGGTCGCCGTCCTCTCCCACCTCGCCGCTGACGACCCGCTTGCTGCGTACCGCAACGGCCTGGTGCTGATCACCGGATTCTTCGGTGCGGCCGGCGTTGTCAGCGCGGGCCTGCTGACCGTGCGGGCCCGGCAGCCGGGCCTGCCACGGTAACGTTGAGCCGGTGAGCTCCAGGGTCGTGCGGCGCGGCGAGGGGGAGCGGCGCTACACGGCCCGTGGCAGCGTGATGTTCTTCAAGGCGGTCGCGGAGCAGGACGGCGGCGACTTCTCCCTGATGGAGCGCACGCTGCCGCCCGGCGGCCGCCGCCCGCCGCCGCACCGCCACACGAACTGCTCGGAGGCGTACTTCGTCCTCGACGGCCTGGTGTCGGTCACGGTGGAGGGCGAGGACCTGAGCGTTGGCCCCGAGGGGTTCGTTCTGGTTCCCCGCGGCACCGGGCACACGTTCGGCAACGCCGGAGAGCGAGAGGCCAGGCTGCTGGTCATCCACGCGCCGGCCATGGACGCGTACTTTGCTGGCCTGCACGATCTGTGGCTTCGTGACAGGCCGCCGACCCCCGATGAGGAACGAGAGCTGATGGCCAGGTTTGGCATGCGTCCGGCATAACAGCCGGCTTTGCCGATTGATTCGATAGGATTTTGCTCCGGCTGGCCCTGCGGGCTGCCAGCCACGCTGCTGACTGACAGAAGGCCGGAGCCCACGTGTATGTAAACCGTCAGAGCACCGGGTCCGCCCCCACCGCAGCACCGGCGGAATCCGGCGCCGCAGGCGTCGGCAGGCCCGCCCGGATACGGGCGGTGGCGCGGCGGCTGACCCCGGAGCACGCTGCCGTGCTCGCGCTCGGGCTGCTCGTCCTCGTGGTCCACAACGTGGGCTACCTGCTCCGGCAGCCGTTCTGGACCGACGAGGCCTGGGTGGCGGTCACCACCAGGTTCCCGCTCTCGCAACTGCGCGAGACAACCTCGAGCACACCGATCGGCTGGTCCCTTCTGCTGCGCCTGTTCACCGCGCGCGGCGAGCAGACCGGCCGGCTGCTGCCGCTCGCGTTCGCCGGCCAGTACGGCCTTGGCGTGATACGGACTGGCGGCCCGGGCTGCCGGTGAGGCTGGCCGCGGCCAGGTTTGCCGCCGGGCCGGTCGTCACGTCTGGACCGGTCCGATAAGGTCCGCAGCCATGGGCACAAACGGAACGGGCGCGGCGAGGTGAACG
>JASHQP010000653.1 GCA_030039095.1 Streptosporangiaceae bacterium | reverse complement strand
CGAGCAGCCGGTAGGCCTGGTTTGTCGTGGTGCCGGGCGGGTCCGTGCTGGCATCGGATTCGCCCAGCCGCAACGACAGCAGCGGCAGCGCCGGCACCGCCAGCACGATGATGACCGCGGCGGCAATGGGCCATCGCGCCCGGCGCACCACGGCCGCCCAGGTCCCGAGGCGTGCCGAGCCGGTCGGCGAGCCCGCTGGGTGTCTGCCGGGCACGCGCAGGCTGTTGACCCGCGGGCCGAGCAGCATGAGCACGGCGGGCAGCAGCGTGAGCGCCGCGGCCATTGTGAACGCGACCTCGACGGCGGCGCCGACCGCGATCGCGCTGGTGATGCTCACGCCCAGCAGGAGCATCCCGAGCAGCGCGAGCACCACGATGCTGCCCGCGAACAGCACCGCCCGTCCGGACGTGCCGACCGAGCCCGCGGCGGCCCGTTCCGGCCCCTGGCCATCGGCGAGCAGGCTGCGGAACCGGGACACGATGAACAGCGAGTAGTCGACCCCGACGCCGAGCGCGATCATCAGCGCCACCGTCGCGGTCGCCGTGTTCATGTTCATCACGTGGCTGATGAGTGCGTTGACGCTGATCCCGGCGGCGACCGCGACGAGGACCGTCAGGATCGGCATCAGCATGGCCACGACCGAGCCGAACAGCACGAGCAGCACGAGCACCGCGAAGCCCAGTCCGACCGCGGTGGCCAGGCTCGGCCCGGACGACTCGGTGTTCTCGATCGCCTGCCCGAGCAGCGCGACCTGCAGCGCCGGGGTCCGGGCCGCCCTGGCCGCCGTGATCACCGCGCTGACCGCGGGCCCGGGCAGGTCGTTGGCCGGGGCGTCGAACGTCACGGTCGCGAACGCCGTCGTCCCATCGCGGGAGATCGCCTGCCCGCGCGAGGTGTACGGGCTGGCCACGCCGGCCACGTGCGGCATCCGCGCTACCCGCGCGAGCATCGCCTGCAGGCGGGCCCGGACCGCGGGATCGGTCACCGTCCCGGCCGTCACGTGCACGACGATCTGATCCTGGTCCCCGGCGGCCTGCGGGAAGTGCCGCTGCAGCAGCGCCTGGGCCTGCTGTGAGCCGTAGCCCGAGGGGAGAGAGACGTTGTTGTTGAAGCTTGCGCCGCCGGCCGCCAGGACCAGGCCCGCCAGCACCGGCACCAGGATCACCCAGCCGCCGATCATCCACCACGGATGCCGCCCCGGCCACTCCACGACCGCCCGCACGCCCACCTCCTAGGATACGATCCGTACCGTATCCTAGTGTGGCAGTTCCCTGATCACCTACGGGGGAGGATTTTCAGTCGTATTGACGGAAAATCCTCCCCACTGAGAGATCTTGGGAGCGGGCACGAGGGAGGAGGGGTATGAGCGTGACGGCTGGGGGGTCCGAACGGGGCGGGCGGCCGCGGCGCCGCGGCGACGAGCTGAACGCCGCGATCTTCCAGGCGACGCTGGCCGAACTGGCCGAGGTCGGCTACTCCCGGCTGGCGATGGAGCGCGTCGCCGCGCGCGCGGGCGCGAGCAAGATGTCGCTTTACCGGCGGTGGCCCAGCCGGGCCGAACTCCTCATCGCTGCGCTGCAGCACCAGGACCGAGAGCCGGAGCCGGCCCCGGACACGGGCAACGTGCGCGACGACGTCCTGGCCTTCCTCCGCCGCGCGGCCGCCCTCCTGGAGGGCGTGCTCGGGGAGGCGGTACGCGGGCTGATGGCCGAGACCCTGATCGACCCCGGCCGCACCGCAGCTGCCCGGGCCGGGGCGTTCGGGGCACGCGACCGCGTCATGCGGGGGATCCTCGACCGCGCGGCCGCGCGCGGCGAGATCCGCCCGGCCACGGTCACGCCACGGCTCGTCGGCCTGGCGCCAGCGCTGCTCGACCACCATTTCCTTGTTCACGGCACGCCGATCCCGGACGACGTGCTCACCGGGATCGTCGACGACGTCCTGCTTCCGCTTCTCACGGTTGCCGCGCGACCGCGACGCGGGTGAGCCGTCCGGAATAGGGCAGTCGCGAGCGGGGCGGCGATCTGGATCTTCGGCGGGCCGGGGCACGCGGACCTGGCCTGCGGTGCCGCAGGCACCGAGGAGCCCGTGCAGGCCCGGGCCGAGCCACGAACTTGACCGGCGCGCCGGATCGCGGCCGGCGGCTCAGACGCCGGCCGCGAGTGCCTTGTGGAGCGCGTCCAGTGCCGGATGGCTGGTACCCCCGCGGCGGGTGGCGGCGTACAGGCGCCGAGCGGGTGATCCGGGCAGCGGGGCAAGGCGGATGCCCTGGCTCGCGCCCGCGGTGAGCAGGGCCGGGAGGATTGCGACGGCGTGCCCTGTTTGCACGAGGCGGGCGTGCAGGAGCATGTCGGATGTTTCGTAGCGGACGTCGGGCTCGAAGCCGGCGCCACGGCAGATGCTGGTGGCCCAGTGCCGGGCAGCGGTCCCGGCGGGTTCCATGATCCACGGATGCCTCGCCAGCGCGGTGAGGCCGTGGGCCGCGCCGGCCGCCGCCTGGGCGAGGTGCAGCGGATCGGTCGCGAGATAGCGGTATTCGAGTTCGGGCAGGCGGCGCGGCGGATGGCCGGGATATTCCTCGACCACCACGAGGTCGAATTCGCGAGCTGCCAGGCCGGGCAGGGCAGTCTCTGGTTCTTGCTCGACGACCTCGACCCGCAGCGCGGGGTGGGAGCGGGCCAGGGTGGAAAGCGCGGGCGGGACCAGCGCGTGAGCGGCGGTCTGGAACGCGGCCATCCTGAGGGTGCCGGCGAGGGAGGTTGCGGTGGCGGCCAGGTCGGCTTCGGCGTGTTCGAGCCGCTGCAGGATGGCCTCGGTGTGCTCGACGAGCTGCTCGGCTTGCGGGGTCAGCCGCACGCGCCGGCCTGCGCGCTCCAGCAGGGGGACTCCGGCCTCGGCTTCCAGCACGCCCAGCTGCTGGGATATGGCCGAGGGGGTGTAGGAGAGGGCCTGGGCGACCGCGGCCAGCGTGCCGCGGTGTTTGAGTTCGCAGAGAAGCCGGAGCCGGCGCACGTCAAGCATGCGACCTCGAATCGTTAAGTTTTGTTCATGAGTATTGCTTAGAGAGATTCGCTGTTCAAACGGGTCAGCAGATGTTGAAACTAATGAGGTGATTGTTACCAGGGGTGGTGCTCCGTGCTGGTATTCCCGGTCCGTGGCACGTGCCTGGAGGTGCCCACCGCCCGCGGCCAGGGCGGCGGCTTTTCACGCCCGGCTGCCTGGCTACCGGCCCACCGCCTTGGTCGAGGTTCGCGCCCTGGCCGACGAGCTGGGCGTGGGACGGGTGTTTGTCAAGGACGAGTCAGCCCGGCTGGGCTTGCCGGCTTTCAAGGCGCTGGGGGCCTCATGGGCGGTGGCGCAGGTGCTGGCCGGGATCGGCGGAATCTCCGCTGGGATCGATGACGCCGCGGATCTGACTGTCGCGGGGCTGCGCCGGGCAGCCGCAGCCAGCCCGGTTGAGCTGGTAACGGCCACGGACGGGAACCACGGGCGGGCGGTCGCGTGGATGGCCCGGCTGGTCGGCTCGAGGGCCCGCGTGTTCGTCCCGGAGACGGTGCCGGCCGGGGCCTCGGCGCTGATCGCGGCTGAGGGCGCGGTGGTGACGGCCGTCGACGGCGGCTATGACCGGGCGGTCGAGCAAGCCGCCGCCTACGCCGCAGCGAGCCCAGACCGTGCACTGGTGCAGGACGCGGCCTGGCCGGGCTACGAGCGGGTGCCGGAGTGGATCGTGGAGGGGTACCGCACGCTGCCCGGCGAGATCGATACCCAGCTGCACGAATACGGCCTGCCGGGTCCGGATCTCGTCTCCGTGCCGGTTGGAGTCGGATCGCTGGCGCAGGCGGTGGTCAGCCACTACCGGTCGGCCCTGGCCGGCGGGGTGAGTCCGGCGGTGCTGGCCGTGGAACCAGACACCGCGGCGTGCCTGCTGGCAAGCCTGCAGGCCGGCGCGCCCCGGTCGGTGCCCACGGGGCAGACCGTGATGGCCGGCCTGAATTGCGGCAGGGTTTCCAGCCTGGCCTGGCCGGTGCTGGCCGCCGGGCTGGACGCGGCGACCACGGTTCCTGACGCCGCCGCCACTGCAGCCATGGCCGATCTGGCCCGGGCCGGGGTCGGGGCCGGGCCGAGCGGAGCGGCGTCGCTGGCGGGCGCCCGGGCGGCGCTCACCGGTCCCGACGCCAAGAGGCGCCGCGGCGACATTGCCGTGACGGCATCGTCGGTGCTGGTGCTGATCAGCACCGAAGGGGTGGCGGCCATCGGCGAGCCCGGGCCCGGCCGCCAGGGGGAGAACCATGCAGCGGGTGAGAACTCCTCGTCGCGCCGCCCGGACCCTGAGCCGCGGAAGGACGACCTGGGCAACCTGAAAGAAGGGCTCGATCGTGTCTACTGAACCTGCAACCGCAGCCGTCACCCGGCCGGCCGACGTCGGCCTCAAGCGGGAGATGGGGCTCGCCGGGGCAACCTGGGCGTCCGAGACCTCGATCATCGGCTCCGGATGGCTGTTCGGCGCACTGTTCGCCGCGGAAGCGGCCGGCACGGCAGCGCTGGTTGGCTGGGTCGTCGCGGGGGTCGCGGTGATCATCCTGGCGCTGGTGCACGCGGAGCTGGGCGGGATGTACCCCGTGTCCGGCGGGACGGCCAGGTTCCCGCACTTCGCCTTTGGCAGCGTGGCCGGCATCTCGTTCGGTTTCTTCTCCTGGCTGCAGGCGGTCACCACCGCCCCGATCGAGTGCTACGCGGTGTTTACGTATCTCTCGTACTACTGGCACGGGGCCTACGACCCCAACGGCACGATCTCGGCCGCCGGGCTGTGGGCGACGGTTGCCCTGATGGCGATCCTCACCGTGACCAACTTCCTGGCCATGCGCGCGTTCAGCAAGGTCAACAGCGTTGTCACGTTGTGGAAGATAGCGATCCCGATACTCGCGATCATCGTGCTGTTCTTCAAGTTCCACCCCGCCAACTTCGGCGCGGGCGGCGGATTCATGCCATTTGGCATCAAGGCGCTGTTCGGCGCGATCCCCTCAGCCGGCATCATCTTCGCCTACACCGGCTTCGAGCAGGCCGACCAGCTGGCCGGCGAAGTAAGGAACCCGCAGCGCAACCTGCCGCTGGCGATCATCATCGCGATCCTGCTCGGCACCGCGATCTACGTGCTGCTGCAGGTCGTGTTCATCGGCGCCATACCCCACAGCCTGATCTCGGGCCCCAAGGGCTGGGCGGGCATACCCGCCACCAACCCGATCGCGATTGGGCCGTTCGCCGGCCTCGCGGGCGCGGTCGGGCTGGGGTGGCTGGCCATCATCCTCCGGGTCGACGCGTTCATCTCCCCGTCCGGCACCGCCCTGATCTACACAACAGGGACCTCCCGGATCGGGTACGGCCTCGGCCGCAACCGCTACTACCCGCAGCTGTTCACCAAGGTCGACCGGCGCGGCGTCCCCTGGTTCAGTCTGATCCTCGCGTTCCTGCTCGGCCTGCTCTTCCTGCTGCCGTTCCCCAGCTGGCACTCCCTGGTCAGCCTGGTCACCTCGGCTGCGGTGCTGATGTACGCGGGTGGGCCGCTGTCCATGGGCGCGTTCCGCGGCCAGGTGCCCGAGGCTGAGCGGCCCTACCGGATGCCCGGCGCAGCGGTGCTCGCGCCGGTCGCCTTCATCGTCGCCAACCTGCTCATCTACTGGTCCGGCTTCGAGGTGGTCTGGAAGCTGGGCATCGCGATCGTGGTCGGCTACGCGCTGATCGGCATCTCCATGGCCTTCGACAAGCAGCGCCCGCCGCTGAACTGGAAGTCGGCATCCTGGCTGCCGGTATACCTGATCGGCATCGGCATCATCACCTGGCAGGGCCAGTTCGGGCCGGACAATACCGGCCGCATCCCGTTCTGGTGGGACATGCTGACCGTCGCAGTGTTCAGCCTGATCATCTACTACTGGGCCCAGTTCACCAAGCTGCCCAAGGCCGAGATGCTCAACCTTGTCGGCCGGCAGGGAGCCGTCAGAGACTAGGGGCCGCCCATTCCCGGCCCGGCGGGGGAGACGAGGGGCAGGAACACCTCGTCGACGATCTCGGCGAGGAACTCGTCCGAGGCGTCGCCGTGCGGGCGCATCATCTCGTGGCGCACCAGGTCTCCCGGCAGCGAGGCGATCCGGGGGGTGATCCGGTCGGGGCGGGCCTGGCCGCGGCCGGCGGCACGGGCCAGGATCGCGGCGACGGCGCGCGCGGCGACATCGAAGACGTCCTGCGGGAGGTCGGCCGCCTCGGCCATCAGGCCGTGGACGATCTCGGGCCCGACCCCGAGGAACTTGTCCCGGTCCAGCCGCAGCAGGGTGAGGACGTCGGTGCGCAGATCACCGGTGTCCGGCACCTGGTCGTCGAGCGAGCCCATGTGGTGGCGCATGGCCGCGTGCACCAGTGCGGCCCGGTTCGGCCACCGGCGGTACAGGACGGACCTGGCGGCCCCGGCCCGGGCGGCCGCGCCCTCCATCGTGAACTTCGCGTAGCCGACGGAGCTCACCTCGTCCCACGCCGCCGTCAGCAGCGCGTCCTCGAGCGCCGCGCCCCTGCGCCGGGACCCTCCGCCCGCATGCTCGGCCATCCGCCGGTCACCGCTCCTCGGTCCGCACTAGCTACACCGTGTTGCTTATTATAGTCGATCCGCTTAAGCTACAGGGTGTTGCTAATTGCCGAAGAGAAAGAGGGGGCGCCGTGACGTCCACCACCCCGGCGACCCCGGCCGACTCGGCCATCGACCCGGCCACGAGGAAGCTGATCTGGGTGATCGTCCTCGGCGCGCTGGCTCCGGCGCTCGACACGACGATCGTGAACGTCGCCCTCGCGTCGATGGGGCGCTCGCTGCACGTCTCGCTGGCGACCAGCCAGTGGACGATCACCGGCTACCTGCTGGCGATGGGGATGGCGATGCCGGTCACCCAGTGGGTGTCCGAGCGCTTCGGGAACAAGCGGGTGTGGCTGTGCTGCCTGGGCGTCTTCCTCGTCGGCTCGGCACTGGCCGGGGCCGCGCCGACCATGGCCGTCCTGATCGTTTTCCGCCTGGTCCAGGGAGGGGCGGCCGGGATCATGTGGCCGCTGCTGACCACGATGCTGACCCGCGCGGCGGGCCGGAACCGGCTGGGCCGTGCGGCGGCGATCGCGACGATGATCGTCGTCGTGGTGCCGATCTTCGGGCCGGTCGCCGGGGGAGTGATCGTCACCAGCCTCGGCTGGAGGTGGGTCTTCTACGTCAACCCGCCGATCTGCCTCGTGGCCATGTGGCTCGCCTGGCGCATGCTCCCGCCGGACGCCGAAACCCGCGATGCCCGCCCGCTGGACGTCGCCGGGCTCGCCTTGCTGTCCCCGGCGCTGGCGCTGGTCATCTACGGCCTGTCGGAAGCCACCGGGCGCAACGGGTTCGCCGCCGTGCGGGCGTGGGTCCCGCTGGCGGCCGGCCTGGCGCTCACGGCGGCGTTCGCGATCCACGCGCTGCGCACACCGAGCGCACCGCTCATCAACCTCCGGCTGCTGCGCGTGCGCTCGTACGCGGCCGCCACCGCGGTGCAGTTCCTCGCGGGCCTGTCGGTATACGGGCCGCTGCTGCTTATCGCCCTGTTCTACCAGGACGTCCAGGGCAAGAGCGCCCTCGCCGCCGGCCTGCTGCTCGCCCCGCAGGGCATCGGGTCGCTGGTCCCGCGGAGCCTCGCGGGCAAGCTGACCGACCGGATCGGCGCACGGCCCGTCGTCATCGCCGGCCTGCTGCTCACCGCGGCCGGCACCCTGGCGTTCGCCCGGGCGGGCCCGGGCACGAGCGAGTGGCTGCTCGCCGCGTCGCTGTTCGTCCGCGGCGCGGGGCTGGCGCCGGTCACGATCGCGGTCGTGGCCGCGGCCTTCCGCGACATCCCGCCGGCGGACGTGCCCGACGCGAGCAGCACCACCCGGATCGTTCAGCAGATCGGCGGGTCATTCGGTTCCGCGATCCTGGCCCTGATCCTGGCCAGCGCGCTGCTCAGTCACCGGGCCGTTTCTCCCGCCGCCCGCGGGCTCGCCTTCGACACCTCGTTGCGGTGGGCGATCGGCCTGACCGCGCTCGCGCTCGTGCCGGCCGTCCTTCTGCCGGCGCCGCTCAGGCCTGCGCGCCCCCGCCGATGAGCCGGTCGGTGGCCGGATCCGGCTCGCCGTCGAAGTACTCGGCGAGCACCCGGGCGAACACGGGCTCGCCGGGCGCGGCGCGCAGGAACAGGGTCACCGACGAGCGCAGCTTCATCGCGTCGATCTCCCCGAAGATCTGCTCCGCGGTCCGGCCCGGCGTCGCGGCCACGATGCCCGCGCATTCGACAAGCCGCGGGCCGAGCACCGGGTGGGCCAGGTAGGCACGCGCCTCGTCCAGCGACGAGATCGCGTAGCGCTGCGACGTCGGGCTGAATCCGAGACCCGCGATCTGCGGGAACACGAACCACATCCAGTGACTGGTCTTGCGCCCGCGGCGCAGTTCAGCCGCAGCGCCGGAGTAGGTGCCGTGAGCGTCCTGGGCGGCGACGAAGCGTTCAAGATCGTACGGGTCGTCCATGGCTCACATCATGTCCCGCGGCGCAAGAGAATGTTGCCGGGGCCGCGGGTCAGGGGGGCAGGGGCCACGTGTGGACCGGCTCGCTGGCGTGCATGTGCTCGATGTAGCGCTGGGTCATCTGCCGCAGCGCCTCCGGGCGATGTTCTCCTCGAACAGGTCGAACACCGAGGTGATCCAGCGCTCGCCAAACCACACCCGCGGCCGCACGCCCTGCTCCGTCAGGTCGGCCGGGCGGGTGTCGGTGGCCTGCTCGAACAGGGTGATCCGGGTCGCGCCGTGGTGTCCCCGGCGTTCAGGTCGGCACGGATCTCGCGCTCCAGATCGGCGAGCGCGTCGCCGTCGAGCCGCCGGGCCGGCACGTTGATCTCCAGGTTGAACTGGCCCATCTCGGTGGCCCAGGCCGGGTCGGCGAGCGCGCCGGGCACCTCGGCGTTGCGCATCGACGGCACCCAAGCCGAGCCGCTCGCCTCACTGGCGTTATGCTCGCCTGGAACGGTGCGAGCCCGTGCTGCGCGGTCACAGTCCGCGAGGTCCGCCGCTGGCGGATCGATCCGGCGCAATCCCGGAACCATCGGTGACAGTCCGACGGAAACCCATCACCCGCGGACCAGAGGAGCTGTCACGCCATGTACACCGGACGCATTACCGAGATCGGGACCGTGATCGAGACCGGTCCACGTCTCGTCATCGAAGCACCGAAGACCACGGCGGGGCTGTCGCCCGGCGGTTCGGTCAACGTCAGCGGCACCTGCCTGTCGGCGGCTGCGGTTGACGGCGACGCCGGACGCTTCGGGGCGGAGATTTCTGCCGAGACCCGCACCCGAAGCGCCCTGGGAGATCTCGAGCCGGGTGCCCGCGTCAACCTGGAACTGCCGCTGTGCCTCGGGGACCCGATGGACGGTCATCTCGTGCAGGGCCACACCGACGCGGTCGGCAAGGTGACGAAGACAGAGGCGGAGCGCGGCGGCTGCCTGCGTGTGTGGATCCGGCCGCCAAGGCGGTTCCTCGACGAGATCGTGGCCAAGGGCTCGGTCGCCGTCGACGGCGTCAGCCTGACCGTTGCGGAGGTTCTGACCGACCGCTTCTCGGTCGCCCTCATCCCGATTACCCTGGCCGAGACCACGCTCGCCGGCCTGAAGCCCGAACAGCGCGTCAATCTCGAGTCCGACCTGTTCGTGAAGTCGGCCCGCGACCTGTGGCAATCGGCCCGCCTGGTGGCCGGCCGCTCGCTCGCCGCGCTGCCGTGGGCCGGGGAGCTGACCGGGCCGGCCGGGGTCGGCAAGTGCGCCACCCAGCTCGCCGCCGGGGGCGGGGTGCTGATCTATGACCCGGACCGGGAGGCCGAAGTTGACCTGGTCTTCGCCGGTGCCCGGCTTCGCCCGGCGTCGATGGTGTTCCTGCTGACCCAGGCGTGCGGGCACACCACGGTCCCGTGCGACCGGGAGCGCCTCGACCGGCTGGAGATCGCGCCGATGCCGGGCCCGGGGGACCGGCACGGCACCGCATACCACATCCCGGTCGACGTCGAAGCGGGCACGGGCACGGGGGTGTCGGCGCATGACCGGGCCGCGACGATCCGCCGCCTCGCGCACCCCGACGCCGCACCAGCCGACTTCCTGCGGCCGGGTCACGTCTTTCCGCTGGCCGGGCGCGCCGGCGGGCTGGCCGAGCGGGCCGGCCACACGGAGGCGTCGCTGGCGCTCTGCGCCGCCGCCGGCCTGCCCACGGTGGCCGCCATCTGCGAGGTCATGGGCCCCGACGGGCACATGCTCACCGGGCCCGCGGTGGAGCGCTTCGCGCTGGCCTGGTCCCTCCCGCTGATCTCGATCGGCGAGCTCGCCGCGCACCTGTGACCACGGCGCAGGGCATTACGGGCCGAGGACGCGCGGAGCACCAGTTGTCAGGAGAACGACCATCCTTGCGACTCGCAGGCCTGCTGGCCATCGCTCCAGGTGCGAGCCCATGATCGCATCTCCATGGAGCGGCGTAGGCTGCTGCGGTGCGTGACAGTCGAACCGGCGCGGCGGATGCCGTGGCCGCGGAGTGCCTGAACATCCTGCAGGAGCAGGCGGCCGCATACGCGCAAGTGGCGATCGCCAACATCGGCAGGGAATTTCCCTCGGTGCTGATCCATCTGATGTCGGAGCCGGGGGACTTCCCTGCCCGGCCCGCCCAGCGGACGCCGGTGTTCTACAGCAGCCTGGACTGGCACTCGTGCGTGGAGATGCACTGGCTGCTGGTCCGGCTGCTGCGGGTGGGCGGCGACGCCGTGCCGGCCGCCAGGATCAGGGAACTGCTGGACGCCCAGTTCTCGGCGGACAAGCTGGCGTTGGAGGCCGGCTTCGTGGCAAGCGCCGACGGGCGGCACGAGCGGCCGTACGGCTGGGGCTGGGCACTCGCGCTGGTGCACGAGATCGCCAGCCTCGGTGATGCCCAGGCGGGCCGCTGGCTGGCCGCGATCACACCGCTCGCCGACCAGCTGACCAGGGGCTTCCTGGACTGGCTGCCCAAGGCCACCTATCCGGTCCGGCACGGGGTGCACCCCAACAGCGCATTCGCCCTGTCCACCGCCTTGCCCTTCGCTGCCCGGCAAGCCCAGGCAGGAAGGCCGGACCTGGCCGCGGCGATCGAGACAACGGCGCTCGGCTGGTTCGCTGACGACACCGACTACCCGGGCAGCTACGAGCCGTCGGGCCACGACTTTCTGTCTCCTGCGCTGACCGAGGCAGAGCTGATGAGCAGGCTGCTCGCGCAGCCGGAGTTCGCCGACTGGCTGGCGGCGTTCCTGCCCGGCATTGCCGACGGTGACCCGGTTACCCTGTTCACTCCCGCCGTCGTCTCCGACGCCAGCGACGGGCAGATCGCCCACCTGCACGGCCTGAACGCGAGCCGGGCCTACTGCTGGCGGCGGATCGCCGAGAGCCTCCCGGACGGCGACCTGAGGATCGAGCCGGCGCTGGCAGCGGCCCGCGTCCACCTGAACGCGGCGCTGCCGCACGTGGTCGGCGATGACTACATGGTCGAACACTGGCTGGCCGTCTACGCGGTGCTGGCGCTCACGTGACCGATCTCTCCAGGTGATATTGCCAGGTTCGCTCTAGAGCGTTACTCTAAAAAACAACCGTCACGCTGTGTGACGACCGGTTCAGGAGCCGCGGGCGCCGAAGTCATGGCGCTCCGCCGGCTGCCCGGCCGGGCCGCTCGTCCCCCCCGTCCCCCCCGGGGATGAGCGGCCCGGCTCTTGCCGCCCTGTCCCCAGATGTCAGCGCCCGGGTTCCAGCTCCGCGTGCGCCGTTTTCATCGCCAGTTCGGCCAGCCGCCCGGGCGGCAGCTCAGGCATCTGCCTCAGCCGCAAGACCGACAGCCCGTCGAGCACCGCGCAAAAGCGCACAGGAAAGTCGTCGCCCGGCTCCGGCGGCCGGAACGCGCCCTCGGCTATTCCCTGGTCCACGATCTCGGCCAGATCTTCTCGCCACGGCCTCATCAGACCGTCGAGGAACAGGCTGACCTCTGCGCTGTGGGAGGCGCGAGCCCACGCTTCCATCCACAAGACCCACACCGGGTCGGTGAGGCTGGACGGCAGATACAGATCCACGAACAGTTCCAGCCGCGGCCATCCCGGTGCGGCCCGGGGCAGGGCCGACCGCCGCTCGGCGGTCTCCTGCTCCTCCCGCCAGGCCAGCGTCTCGAGCAAGATGTGCTCTTTGGAGCTGAAGTAGTAGATCACCTGCCCCGAGCTCATCTCGGCCCGCCGGGCAATCTCGGCGAGGCGGACCCGATCGATGCCCACCTCGGTGATCAGGCTGAGAGACGCCCGCAGGATCCGGTCGCGGCTGCGCCGCCCGGCCGGCGTGCTGCCCGGGCTCCGGCGTTCCCTGCCCGGTGCCACGGGCCGTGCAGATGCGCCACCCGGGTGTGTCCCCGAAACCTGCGCTTCGGCTGGTGGCTCGGCGTCAATGCAGCCGAGTCTAGCGGCCGAACGCCGCCAGCGCCCTGGCCGACCAGCCGTGGTAGAAACGGGACATGGCCCCGCCCGCCGTTCCCGACCTCGCTGACGTGCTCGCCGCCCGCCAGCGCATCGCCCCCTACCTGCGCCCGACCCCGCTGTACCGCTACCCGGCGCTCGACGAGCTGACCGGGACGCGGACCTGGGTCAAGCACGAGAACCACCAGCCGGTCGGCGCGTTCAAGGTCCGCGGCGGCGTCAACCTGGTGAGCCAGCTCGGCACGGCCGAGCGCGGCAAGGGCGTGATCGCCGCGTCGACCGGCAACCACGGCCAGTCCGTCGCCTACGCGGCGAACCTGTTCGGGGTGCGGGCGATCGTGTGCGCGCCGGAGCAGGCCAACCCGGTCAAGGTGGAGTCGATGAAAGCCCTCGGCGCCGAGGTGGTGCTGCACGGGCGCGACTTCGACGAGGCGCGCGAGCACTGCGAGAAGCTGGCCGCCGAGAACGGCTACCGGTACATCCATTCGGGCGACGAGCCCGCGCTGATCGCCGGGGTCGGCACGTACACGCTGGAGATTCTGGAGGCGCAGCCGGACATCGAGGCGATCGTGGTCCCGGTCGGCGGGGGCAGCGGGGCCGCCGGCGCGTGCGTCGTGGCCAAGGCGGTCCGGCCATCGGTCCAGGTCATCGGCGTGCAATCCGAGGCCGCTCCGGCGGCGCAGGAGTCCTGGCGGGCGCGGGCGCTGCGCACGGACACCAACGCCACCGTCGCGGAGGGACTGGCCACGGGTACCGCGTTCGAGCTACCGCAAAAGATTCTGTGGGAGAAGCTGGACGACTTCGTGCTGGTCTCGGATGACGCGCTGCGCGACGCCGCGCGCGCGATGATCGAGAAGACCCGCAACCTCGTCGAGCTGGCCGGCGCCGCGGCGCTCGCCGCCGTGCTGTCGGACCCGGCCCGGTTCGCGGGAAGAAAGGTCGCGGTCGTCTGCAGCGGCGGCAACATCAGCCCGTCCCAGCTGCTGGCGCTCTGGCCGGAGGCGAGGGCCTAGGCATCGGCGGGTCCTGCAGGCGCGGTCCTTGCGGGCGCTGGCCCTGCGCTTCTTCCCTGAGGCTCGCGGTATCGACCCTGGCGTTATCGCGGCAGCGGCATATCGCCTGGCCGCACAGCGGCGTCGAGCCGGTCCGCCCGTTCTTCGGTTCGCTCAGCGCAGAGCCCCGTCGGGCAGCAGCGCGTGCACGCCCCAGGTGTCGTTGACCACCTGGGTGACCCGGAGGCTGACGGCCACGCTGGCCAGGGCCAGCGCGGTGGGCCGGTCCACCGTCAGCAGCTGGGTCATCCAGGTGATCATCGCGTCGAGTGCGGTGGTCATCGCCTCGTTCAGGTTCGGGCTCAAGCCGAAGGTGATCTTCCCGGCTGGCGTGGTGGCGTGGATGGAGGGCAGCGCCGGATCGGTCACCAGGCTCAGCGTGAACTCCGTCGTCATGCCGCACTCGATCGCGGTCCCGCTGACCTCGCCGTCGCCCTGCGCGGCGTGGCCGTCGCCAACGCACAGCATCGCCCCGGGCACGGTGACCGGCAGGTAGAGCGTCGACCCCGCGACCAGCTCCCGGCAGTCGATGTTGCCGCCGCCGAGCGCGCGCGGCGGCTCGGTCGAGTACTCGCCCGGCTCGGCCGGTGGCATCCCGATGACCCCGAGGAACGGGGCGAGACGGGTGCTGGCCACGCCGCAGGAACCCGTCAGCCCGTCCGGGTCCAGGTCCCAGACCAGGAACGCGGTCGGGCCGCCGGTCACGCCGAGCGTTTCGTTGAGGTCGGTGCGGTGCGCGCCGGCCTCGGTAAACCCCCACGCCGCCGGGCGCAGCGACCGCAGGTGCACCGCCAGCGTCACGCCGGGCTCGGCGCCGCGGACCGCGATCGGCCCGGCCAGGCAGTGCCCGCGGCGGGGGCTGAACATCTTCGGGGCCTCGGAGTCGCGCCGGCCCGGCCGCGCCAGATGCCCGCGCGCGTCCAGGGTCGTGACGACCAGGGAGTCGCCGGGGTCCACCGTCAGCACCGGCGGGGTGGCCGGCGAGAAGAACTGGGTCACGGTTCCCGGCGTCGGCTCGAGAGAGTGCACGGCCATCGCTCATGGCTCCTTCGGCGGTGGCTGCGCACGCAGCCAGCGGCGGAAATCCTCGGCCAGGATGGCCGGGTCCTCGAGGAAATACTCCGCCGGGAGCTGCGCGGTGGTGATCCGGACCCGGATGAGGACCGGGCCTTCGGTCGTCAGCGCCCAGTCCGTGGCGGCCGCCAGCTCGCCTGCGGTCCGCACGTCGCGAGCACCCCGCCAGCCGCAGGCGGCCGCGACAGCGGCGAAATCGATGTCGGCCGACGCGGTGGGCTGGCCGCCGGTGGCGAGGTAGACGCCATTGTCGAGGACGTAGACCACGAGCGTTCCGGGCCTCAGGTGACCGACAGTACTCATGACGGACAAGCCCATCAGCAACGAGCCGTCGCCTTCGATCGCGATCACCTTGCCGACCCTGGTGCGGTGCTCGAGACCGAGTGCGAGGCCGAGCGCCACCGGGACGGTCTGCCCCATCGCGTCCAGGCTGACGAAGTGGTTGCCCTTGCGGCCAGCCACGGCGAGCATCTCGCGGGCGATCCCGCCGAGGCTCAGCACGATCGGCGAATCGGGCGCGGCGGCGTCGATGAAGCGCAGCACGTCCGCGCGGTCAAGCTCGGCCACGGTCAGGAACCCATGAGGTTGACCAGCACGAACACCGGCCGGTGGGTTGCGCGGGCGAACGCCCAGGCGCGCTGCAGCTCCGCCGCCCAGCGGCCCACCGGGGTGCGCGCGTCCAGCTGGAACCACCGGACGCCGGCCGCGTCCAGCAGAGCCTCGGCCCGCTCGCTGATCGTGTGGATCATGGAGTTGTACTCGCCGAGGCCGCCGCGGCGGCTCACCACGGCCAGCAGCGGCAGGTGGTAGGCCTGGCTCAGCGTGAGCAGCGCCGTGAGCAGGTTCCCGATCCCGTTGTCCTGGAAGATCAGGACCGGCCGGGCGCCCGCCAGCTCGAGGCCGGCCGCGATCGCCACTCCTTCTTCCTCGCGCGGCATCGCGAACACACGGCGGCCCGGCCTGGCGCCGGGGCCGTCGATGAAGTGGGACAGAACGATCTTCAGCGTGCTGCTGGCCAGGTGCAGCACGTGATCGGGATCGATCGCCTCGATCCCGGCGATGATCGCCGCGCTCCGCTGCTGCAGCACCTGCTGTTCGGTGTCGCCGGCATCCTCGGCGATCGCGTCGGCGCCGGTCACCGCTGCACGCCGCCGGTCACAGCTGCACGCCGCGGGTCAGCGCACCGTCCACGACCAGGTTGGTCCCGCTGGTGAAGCCGGACACCGGGCTGGCCAGGAACGCGACCGCCGACGCCATCTCCTGCGCGGTGCCCATCCGCCCGGCCGGGATCAGCGCCAGCACCTTGCCGAAGAACTCCGGCCGGTTCCGCTGCGCGTCGTCCCAGCTGCCGCCCTCGAACAGGGTGTTCCCTGGCGAGACCGTGTTGGCCCGGATGCCGCGCGGCGCGAGCCGGTGGGCCAGTCCCTGGGTGTAGTGGACGAGCGCGGCCTTGATCGATCCGTACGGCCCCTCGAAGAAGTCGATCTCCCGCCCGGAGACGCTGGAGATCGTGACGATCGCGGCGGCGTCGCTGCGCTCGAGGAACGGCAGCGCGGCCTCGACCATGCGCCTCGTGCCCATCAGGTCGATGTTGAAGCACTTGGCCCAGTTCTCCTCGGTATCGGCGGTCGACATCGCGCTGACGTTCGCGACGAGGATGTCGACGCCGCCCAGTTCGGCGGCTGCGGCGGCAACCCAGGCGGCCAGCGCGGCCCCGTCGCTCACGTCGGCCACCGACCCGGCCACGGTGGCCCCGCCGCCCCCCAGTTCGGCCTGCGTCGCGGCCACGGCGGCGGCGTTCCTGGCGCAGAACGCGACCTGGGCGCCCTCGTCGAGCAGCGTCTCGACGATCGCGCGCCCGATCCCTCTCGTTCCGCCGGTGACGAGCGCGCGCAAGCCAGCAAGCTGCAGATCCATGGGCCTCCCAGGTTTTTCATTAGATGAACAGGCGGTTCGTCTGATACAAAGATTAGAGTCGGGCCTTCCGGCCGGTCAAGGCCGGGCCTTCCGGCCGGCCAGGGGAGGACACCGGTGCCCGCCGGGACCGGCGCCGGTCGCTGCGCGGCGGCCCTGGGCTGCGGAGGTGAGTAACATCCGTCACATGGCAGGGCCGGCGGCGACGCCTGGCAACGGGGAACCGGGCGAGGCGCACAGCGGCACCGGCGAGCGCTATGTGGTTCGCGCTGTCGACCGGTCGCTGACCCTTCTCGTCCTGCTCGCGGGCGCTCCCGCGGGCATGGAAGCGTCCGCTCTCGCACGCGCCGCGGGGCTGCACGTCTCGACCGTCTTCCGGATACTGCAGACGCTGAAGCTGCGGAACTTTGTCGTCGAGGCACCCGGGGCGACCTACAAGATCGGCCCGCGGGCCTTCGAGGTCGGCAACTCGTTTCTGCGCAACACCTCGCTGCAGTCCGAGGGCCAGCAGATGGCGGAACGGCTCGCGGCGGAGACCGGCGAAACGGCCAGCGTCGGCATCCTCGACTCCGACGAGGTGCTGTACCTGGCCATCGCGCACGGGCAGCGGGAACTCGGCATCCAGTCCAACGTGGGAACGCGCCACCCGCTGTACTGCACCGCTCTCGGCAAGGTGCTGCTCGCTGGCCTGAGCTGGCCGGAGGCACGCGAGGTGCTCTCCCGGATCGACCGGCACCAGATGACCGAGAACACGGTTACCGACGTGGACAGGCTGGGCGACGAGCTGAACAAGATCGCCGCCCAGGGATACGCCCTCGACAACGAGGAGCGAATCCACGGCGTGCGCGCCGTCGCCGCCGGGGTGAGAGACCATTCGGGGCGCGTCGTCGCCGCGATCAGCGCCGCGGGCCCCGCGTTCCGGATTACGGGCGACAATCTCGAGGATCTCGAGTCCCGGGTGCCGAAGCTCGCGGCCGAGTACTCCGAACGGCTCGGGTACGCGCCTTCGCGGATCGCCCGCTGAGCGCGGGACCGGCGTGCGCGTCGCGGCCGGCGTGCGCGTCGCCGGCCGGCCGCCTGGCTAATCAGTCATGATTATGCTCTTGGGCGGATTGTCATTACTAATACCGCGCCTTAAATTGGCCCCGCGCGCCGCGCGTTCGTTCTCGCTATTTGGTGCTAGCTTCCTGAACCAATCGAGAATGACACGCACTATTCCAGAGAAAGGGCAGGGGCTTTGCGATGATTCGCCGGGCTGGGTATGGTCGCATCGGGGTGGCGCTGGCCGCCGTCACCGCGGCGAGCGTCGCCGCGGCGGTCCTTGGGCTGCCAGCGTTAGCTGGAGCCCAGGCGGGCCAGGACCCCGTGATCACCGTGACCGCGGGCGGGGACCGGACCGGCGACACGTCGGTGGCCGGGCTGGCGGGCGTGACCTTCGATTTCTACGCCGGTGTGGCGGGCACGCAGCCCAGCGGGACGCCGGTTGCCAGCTGCGTGACCGGCCTCGACGGCCGGTGCAGCGTGGACGTTGCCGCCCGCAGCGGCGGCAGCGGCGCCAGCCAGGCCGGGTACTGGGTGGTCCAGGCCGCCGTCCCGCCGGGCTGGTTCGCCAGCCCCTACCTCAACACGGGGTCCGCGACGTCGATTACGGCGACCAATTACTCGCGGCTTTTCGTCGCCAATGTCACCGCAAATGTATCGGTCCCCATAGCGACCACGACGAATACGGCAACGGCCACGGCGCGGGGCAGCGAATGGGCATCGTCGCGGGACAATCCGCCGCTGCCCGAAAAATGCGGCGTGAGGGTTGCGCTGCTCTTCGACCTGTCCGGCTCGATCGGCGGCAATATCGGCCAGCTCAGGTCCGCCGGCACCGACTTCGTCAATGCCCTTACCGGAACGCCGTCGAGCGTCGGGGTCTACACCTTCGCCAGCTTCGCCCCGGCCAACACGGCGAACAACTCGAACCTCGAGCTCACCTCGGTCTCCACGGCGGAATCGGCGGCCCGGGTGACCTCCAAGATCAACGGCCTCACGGTCCAGACCACGAACGCGGGCACGAACTGGGACCAGGGCATCTGGCAGATCGCCGCGGACCCGACCGACTACGACGTGGCGATCGTGCTGACCGACGGCAACCCGACCTACTACGGGCCCACCGCGCGCGGTCCCGGCAACTACACCCGGTTCATCGAGGTGGAGAACGGCATCTTCTCCGCCAACGCGCTGAAGGCCAGGGGGACAACCGTCCTGGCCGTCGGCATCGGCGACGTCGGCTCCTCGACCGACAACCTGGCCGCGATCTCCGGGCCGGAGGAGGGCACCGACTACTTCGCCACCGACTTCTCCCACTTGGCCGACGTGCTGGAGTCGCTCGCGCTGGAGCACTGCCGGGGCACGATCAACGTGGTCAAGCAGGTGGTGCCGAACTCCGCGCCCGGTGACCTGAGCGCCGCGGTCCCGGCTCCGGGCTGGCACTTCAGCGCCTCGCCCGACACGGTGCAGCCGCAGCACGCCACCACCGATGCGAACGGCGCGGCGAGCTTTGCGACGGACACGACCTCGTCCGAGCCGGTGACGCTGACCGAGACCCAGCAGGAGGGCTATCAGCTGATCCGGCAGGACGGGAACAACGCCAGCTGCCGGAACTCCAGCGGCGAGCCGGTCCCGGTGACGAACGCGGGCCCGCTCGGATTCACCGTTGACGCAGTCGCGACCGAGAGCATCACCTGCATCGTCTACAACCAGGAGCCGCCCGCCCCACCGGATCCGGCCTCCGTGGTGGTCCACAAGACGTGGGACATCAACGGCGTCACCGTGCCCGACGGCGACCAGGATCCCGATTTCCAGGCCAGCCTGGTCCTGGATCCGGTGCACCCGCCCGGCACCCAGCCGGTCTGGGGGGAGGAGTTCCACGGCTACCTGGCCGGCGACGAGGTGACCGTCGGCGAGGACAACGTGACGATCCCGCGCGGGTGCATTCACGAAGCATCCGGCCAACTCGGCCGTCACGTGCTCAGCGCGGGACGGAACACGTTCCGGGTCCACAACATCGTGACCTGCGTGACGAGGCTCACGCTCGTCAAGCACGTGGTCAACTACTACGGCGGGACCGCCGAGCCCACCGACTGGACGCTGACAGCGAGACCGGGGGAAGCGACCGTGCCGCCGGCGCCGACGCTCAGCGGCGTCACCGGATCCCCGGAGGTCACCGGCGTGAGCATCCCGCCCGGCGTGCCGTACACGCTCAGCGAGAGCGGGCCGCCCGGCTACGCGCTGGAGAACCTGTCGTGCGTGATCACCGGGACCCACGAGGCCGTTCCGGTCGAGGCGGACACGCTGACCGCCAGCATCGGGCAGGACATCACCTGCACGTTCACGAACGCCGAGTCCGAGCCGCCGCCGACGCCGACCCCCACGCCGACGCCGACGCCCAGGCCGACGCCGACGCCCAAGCCGACGCCGACCCCGTCACCCACCCGTACGCCGTACCCGCGGCCCACCCCGACGTACTCGATACCCAGCGGCGGCGCGCCGACCGGCAGCGCGGCGGGCTCTGGCGACTCCGGCCTGCTCATCGGCGGCGGCGTTGCGATCTCCCTGCTGGGATGCCTCGCGGGCGCGGGCACGATACGACGACGCCGGAGCATGCGGGCCGGACGCTGATGCGCCGCAGGAGCGGCCACGGCCGGTGGCTCGGGCTGGTCGTTGCCCTCAGCCTGGTCGCCGGCGGGGCGGCGCTGAGCATCGCGGGCTGGCGGTCACGGGACATCCCCGTGCCGCCGGAGCCGCCCAGGTCGGCCGATCGCCGCGGCGCCGCGCTGCGGCGGCTTCCGCCGAGCCCGCCACCGCTGCCGTTCTCGATCCCGGTGAGCGTCTCGATTCCGGCCATCGGAGTCGGCGCGCCGATCGAGCCGCTCGGCGAGACGTCCGAGGGCACGGTGGAGGTTCCGGCGCTGTCGACGCCGTTCATGACCAGCTGGTTCGACGACGGGCCCGCCCCGGGCCAGCGCGGGCCGGCGGCGCTGTTCGGGCACGTGGACACCGCGTTCGTCGGCCCGGCCGTCTTCTACCGGCTGGGCGACCTGCGGCCGGGCGACACCGTCAGCGTGACCCGCGCCGATCACCGGGTTGCGGTGTTCGGCGTGGAACGGGTCGCGATGTTCCCCAAGGACGCGTTCCCCACCGAGGCCGTCTACGGGCCCACGCGCGATCCCGAACTCCGTCTGATCACCTGCGGGGGCCCGTTCGACGGAGCCGCTGGCACCTACCTCGACAACGTCGTCGTGTTCGCCCGGCTCATCGCCGTCCAAAGATCCTGAGCTTGACGTGGTTGCCATCTATGTAGTTATCATCTACGTAGATGGGAGCTACATTGGCCACAGGATTCGTAGGTCGGCGGGCGGAACTTGCGCTGCTCAACCGGCGGCTCGGGAGGGTCGCGGAAGGCGGCGCGGGCGCGGCGGTGGCCATCAGGGGGCGACGGCAAGTAGGGAAGTCCCGCCTCGTCCAAGAATTCTGTGACCACGCCGATGTGCCCTACCTGTTCTACACGGCGACCAAGGGGGCGTCGCCGGTAGAGGCCGTCGGGACGTTCCTTGCCGAGCTGCGAGAGTCCAGTCTGCCCCGCGACAGCAGCCTCGTCCCGACCGAACCGCTCGCCGGGTGGCCCGATGCGTTCCGGGCGCTGGCCGCCGTGCTTCCGGACCAGCCCGCTGTCGTCGTGCTCGACGAGCTCCCGTGGCTGGCCGAACAGGATGATGTGTTCGACGGCGCCCTGCAGACCGCCTGGGACAGGCTGCTGTCCCGGCGTCAGGTTCTTCTTCTGCTGCTCGGCAGCGACATGCACATGATGGAACGGCTGACCGCGTACGACCGGCCTTTTTT
>JASHQP010000652.1 GCA_030039095.1 Streptosporangiaceae bacterium | reverse complement strand
GGACCACGCCGCCGACCTCGGTGAACGTGCCGCGCTGCGCGTTGTACGGATGCGCGGGAGCCTCGGCTGCGCTCAGCACCGGCGCAACGCACCCGTCGGAGCCGGCGAACACCTCGGCCCACTCGTCCCTGGTCCGCGTCGCGAACACCTCCGCAAACCGGGCTCGCAGGACCGGCCAGCCGGCGCGGTCGTGCTGCCCGGGCAGGCCGGCGTCGGAGAGCCCGAGCCCCGCCAGGAGCTGCGCGTAGAACTTCGCCTCCAGCGCCCCCACTGCCACGTACTCGCCGTCGGAGGTCTGGTACGTGTCGTAGAACGGCGCGCCGGTGTCCAGCAGGTTGACGCCGCGCGCATCCTGCCACCCGCCGACCGCGCGCAGCCCGTACACGAACGAGGTGAGCAGCGCCGACCCGTCCACCATGGCGGCGTCCACCACCTGGCCGAGCCCGGAGCGCTCCCGCTCCAGCAGCGCGGCGAGCACGCCGAGCGCGAGCAGCATTCCGCCGCCGCCGAAATCGCCGAGCAGGTTGACCGGCGGGACCGGGCCCTCGCCGGCCCGCCCGACCATGGACAGTGCGCCCGAGACCGCGATGTAGTCGATGTCGTGCCCGGCGGTCGACGCCAGCGGCCCGTCCTGCCCCCAGCCGGTCATCCGCCCGTACACCAGCCGTGGGTTGCGCTCGGCGCACGCCTCGGGGCCGAACCCGAGCCGCTCGGTCACCCCGGGCCGGAACCCCTCGACGAGCACGTCGGCCGTTTCGACGAGCCGCAGCAGCACCTCGATCCCGGCCGGATCCTTGAGGTTGATCCCGATGCACCTGCGGCCGCGGCTCAGCGGGTCCACCGGGGCCTTGGCGTCCGGGCCGCATCGCTCCGCCCGGTCCACGCGCACCACCTCGGCGCCCAGATCGGCCAGGATCATGCAGCCAAACGGCGCAGGGGCCAGGCTGGCGATCTCGATTACCCGCACGCCCTCGAGCGGACCCATCAACTAGCCTCCGGAAACTCGCTGGATGCGCCGATCCAAGCCTATTGGCGCCGCTCCCTGCGCGCGTGCGGCCGTGAATCGGAGGCTGCCGCCCGCTGAAGAACGTGTCGCGTGATCATGGACCGTCCTACCTCGCGATGAGTTGTCATAAGACATCGTTATTGTCGGCTCATGCCGCTGAAGGTCACCTTGAAACCCAAGACGGGGAGTCGAGCATCCTGAGGCAAGCGGGTCTGCGGAAGGAGCGGCCGTGACGGGGTATGTGGTCGTGTTCGAGGGCGACGAAGAATCGGGCTACTCGGCATATTCTCCTGACTTGCCCGGAGTTGTCGCCGCAGCGGAGACCCGGTCCGAGACGGAGCGGCTGATGCGCGAGGCGATGGCCGAGCACATCTCCATGCTGCGGCAAGCTGGCGAGCCCGTTCCAGAGCCGGCCGACGCGGTAGACGTCATAATCCTGGATCCCGCGGCTGCCTAGCCCTCGGCGGGCGTCGCGCCGAGACCCGGCCAGGTGAGATCCCCGGTTACTCGTCGCGGTTCAGGAGCAGAGCGAGGGTCGGGCAGGCGGTGACGGCGCGCCGGGCGAGCGGCAGCAGGTCGTCGGGAACGTATCCCGGCGCGACGATCGGGTATCCCCAGGGATCGGCGGTGATCAGCTCGGGCAGCAGCTCGGTGCACATGCCGTGCGCCTCGCAGGCGATCGGGTTCACCCGCAGGCTGTAGCCGCCGCGGCCCGGTCCGCGACCGTCGGCTGCCTGTGCGCCTGCCGGCCCGGTTGCGTGGCTCACGACCTCTGCCCCCAGGTGTGGCCGGGAGCGGGGAGCAGCGGCCTGCGCTGCACCCGGGCGCACGGGCCCGACAGCGCGTGCTGGCGCAGCTCGTCGGCGAAGGTTCGCAGGCCGCTGGTGGCGAACCCCGCCGCCCCGTCCGGCAGGTGGCACGCGCCGCGCCCGGTAACCAGGGAGGCGAGTTCCTCCGCCCAGCCGAGCCCCCGGCCGTCCGGCCGCCCGAACGCCAGTTGCTCGAGCGTGTCGGCAAGGGCGGGCAGCCCGTTGGCGCACGGGCCGCACTGGCCCGCGCTCTGACTCGCCAGGTAGTCGGTGATCCATGCGGTCTCGGCCAGCCCGCAGGCGGACTCGGGGAGCAGGATCAGCACGCCGGGCCCGAGCGCCGCGCCGGCGGCGCGCAGCGCCGCATCGCTGACCGGCACGCCGAGCGCCCGTTCGTAGGGCAGCCAGCCGCCGAAGTACCCCCCGGCCAGGATGGCCTGAGGCGGCTCGGCGGGCCCGCCGGCCCGGCTGATGAGCTCGCCGATGGGCATGCCGAGCGCGATCTCGTAGACGCCGGGCCGCTGCACCGCGCCGCTGACCGTGACCAGGGCGGAGCCCGCCGCCCCGCCGAGCTCGCGGAACCAGTCAGCGCCGAACCGGGCGATCAGCGCGATGTGCGCGAGCGTCTCCACGTTCTGCACCAGCGTGGGACGCCCGTGTGCGCCCCTCTGGAACGGCCGCGGCGGCACGAACGCCGGCTTTGCCGCGCCGCCGTTCAGCAGGCTGATCAGCGCGGTCTCCTGGCTCGGCACGTAGCCGCCCGGCACGGGCACGATCTGGACGGCTACCCGGTCCAGGCCGGCCCGCTCGCGTTCGGCGATCGCCGCGCCAACAGCCGCGCTCAGAAGCTCGTCCCGGCGGCCGGTGTGCATGGCCAGGTAGCAGCGCGTGGCGCCGACCGCGTCGGCGGCCAGTGCGATCCCGTCGAGCACGAGGTGCGGAGAGCGGCCCAGCAGCATGCGGTCCTTCGCGCTGGCCGGCTCGGACTCGGCCCCGTTCGCGACCACAACGGCGCCGCCCGCGCGCCCGAGCCGCCCGCCGGACTGGCCCGCCCGCGCGACCG
>JASHQP010000651.1 GCA_030039095.1 Streptosporangiaceae bacterium | reverse complement strand
CGACGTCGTCGTCCAGCGCCACGCTGACCCTGGAAAGCAGCCCGTCGGGCCCGATCACCAGGGATTTCAATCCGTTCTCCCCCACCAGCGCGGCCAACATCCTCGGCAGCACGGCCATGATCTACGAGCCGCTGCTGCAGTTCAACCTGCTGAAGCCGGGCACGACGTACCCGTGGCTGGCCACGTCCTACGCGTGGTCCAACGGCGGCAAGACGATCACGTTCCACATCCGCGGCGGGGTCAAGTACTCGAACGGCGCCCCGTTCACCGCGGCCGACGTGGCATGGGAGTTCAACCTCGAGAAGAAGGACCCGTCGACCAACGTCTGGGGGCTGCCGCTCACCAGCGCCTCGTCCTCGGGCTCGAACGCCGTGATCAACTTCTCCACTCCCGCGTACTCACTGCTGTACTACGTGGCCGGCGAGACCTACATGGTGGACCCGAGCGTGTACGGCAAGGTCGCCAACCCGTTCACGTACCCCGATCCCAACCCGGTCGGCACCGGGCCGTACGTGCTGTCGACGTTCTCGTCGGGCGGCGTCACGCTGACCAGGAACCCGCACTACTGGCAGGGCGAGCCGCACGTGGCCAAGCTGGACTTCCCCGCCTACGACTCCAACACCACCGCCAACCTGGACCTGGAGCAGGGAACGCTCGACTGGGGCGGCAACTTCGTCAGCGACATCAAGTCGGCCTACGTCGGCAAGGACCCGTCGGCCAACCACTACTGGGACGCGCCGCTGCAGACCGAGGCCATCATCCCCAACCTGGGCAAGTTCCCCTTCAACAGCCTTGCCGTTCGTGAGGCGGTGGCGGTGGGAATCGACCGCACGGTCATCTCGGACGACGGCGAGGACTACCAGCAGCCGCCGGCCGTCGGCCCGGGCACGCTGACCGGTCTCACCATGCCGATCGACAAGAGCTATCTGACCCCGGCAACCGACAAGTACTCGACCACGTACAACACGGCCGAGGCCAGGAAGATCCTGGAGGCGGCCGGCTGGAAGATGGGCAGCAACGGGTACTTCACGTCGCCCAGCGGGCAGACGCTGGCCTTCACGTTCATCGACGCCGCCGCGTACACCGACTTCCTGACCGACGACCAGATCATGGCCTCCGAGCTCAAGGCCGCCGGCATGGACGTCACGGTGTCCGCCGTGTCGGTGTCCGCGTGGACCACCGACCTGGGCACCGGCAACTTCCAGGCGATCTCGCACTGGGGCACGGGCGGCCCGTCGCCCTACTACCTGTATTACAACTGGCTGGACAGCTCGCTGGCCAAGCCGATCGGCCAGGTCGCGACCGGTGACTACGAGCGGTTCGACAGCCCGCAGGCGGACGCCTACCTCAGCTCGTTCTCCAGCACCGACAGCGCGGCCACGCAGCTTGCGGACATGGTTGGCCTGGAAAAGATCGTCGCCACCCAGCTCCCGGTGATCCCGATCTTCTACGGGGTGGCCTGGGACGAGTACAACACCTCCAAGTTCACCGGCTGGCCCACGGCGTCCAACGAGTACGCGCCCGGCGAGCCGAGCCAGCCGTTCAACGAGTTCACCGTGCTGCGCCTGCGCCCGGTGAGCTGACCGGCCAGGTCCCCCGCGGGGCTGCCCACCCTCCCGCCGGCGGCCCCGCGTGCACCTCGCCGAGAGCCCCTCGCCGAAAGTCCCTTGCCGAAAACTCCTTGCCGAAAACTATCGGATTATCTATCGGAAGCGGTTCACTGATGACGCAGCCCAGCGTGGCGATCATCGGCACCGGCGCGATCGCGCGGGTTCACGCCGACGCCGTGGCAAGCGTCGGCGACCGGGCCAGGCTCGTCGCGGCGGCCGACACCGATGCGGACGCGCTGCGCGAGTTCTGTTCCTCCCGCGGCATCATGCGGTGCCACGGCAGCCTGGCCGAACTGCTCGACGCCGGGCCGCCGGACCTGGCGATCGTGTGCACACCGCCCGGCGCGCACGCCGCGCACGCGCTGGCCTGCCTGCGGGCCGGCTCGTCGGTGCTGGTCGAGAAGCCGCCCGCATCGAGCCTGGCGGAGCTGGAGCAGATGTCGGCAGCCGAGGACCCGAACGGCCCCTGGCTGGCCACGGTGTTCCAGCACCGGTTCGGCTCCGGGGCGCTGCGGCTGCGCTCGATGATCGGCAGCGGCGTCCTCGGCCGGCCTCTGCTCGCGATCTGCCACACCATCTGGTTCCGCGACCAGGCCTACTTCGACGCGCCGTGGCGCGGCCGGTGGGGCACCGAGGGCGGCGGGCCCACGATGGGCCACGGCATCCACCAGATGGACCTGCTCTGTCACGTGCTCGGCGACTGGACCGAGGTGTCCGCGCTGGCCCGGCGGCAGGCGCGCCGGACCGAGACCGAGGACCTGTCGCTCGCGCACGTGACGTTCGCCAGCGGCGTGGTCGCCAGCGTCGTCAACAGCGTGCTCTCACCGCGCGAGGAGACCTACCTGCGCTTCGACTTCGAGCGCGGCACCGTCGAACTCCGGCACCTCTACGGGTACGGCGACGACGACTGGCAGGTCACCCCGGCGCCCGGCCATGAGGAACGGGTCGCCGCCGCGTGGGCGGCGGGCGAGCGCGGCGTGCCGAGCGGTCACCGCGCTCAGCTCACCGCCGTGCTGCGCAGCCTGCGTGACCGGACCCCGCCGCCGGTGACGTCGGCCGACGCGCTGCGGACGATGCGGCTCGTGGCCGGCATCTACGCGTCGGCGTTCGGTGGCCGCCCGGTCCGCGCTGCGGACCTGAGCCCGGGCACGCCGTTCCACGAGCGGATGGACGGGAGCGGTGCCCCGTGGTGATGTCCGTCGTCCACAGCCAGGACGGCTGGGTGAGCGCCCGCTGGCGCGACACGGAGCTGTTCCGGTACATCTACCTGCCGCCAGAAGCGATGGCCGAGTCGCCGCGGCCGTACTTCCACCCGGTCCGGACCGTGGGCGGCGACCTGGTCAGCCTGTACCGGCCGCACGACCACGTGTGGCACAAGGGCATCGCCTGGTCGCTGTGCAACGTGGGCCAGGCGAACTTCTGGGGCGGCCCGACCTACACCAGGGATGGCGGATACCGGCAGCTCGACAACAACGGCCGGATGGCCCACGACGGCTTCGACGCCCTGGACACCGGCGACCACGTGCTGCGGATCGGCGAGCGCCTCACCTGGACGACCCGGCAGGGCGAGGCCTGGATCAGCGAGCGGCGGCGGATCCGGGCCACGGTTCTGACGGGCGGCGTCTGGCGGCTCGGCTTCGCCACGGCCATGCGCAACGTCGCCGGTCACGCCATCAGGATCGGCAGCCCCACCACCGAGGGCCGGCAGAACGCCGGGTACAGCGGGCTGTTCTGGCGCGGGCCGAGGTCGTTTTCCGGCGGCACGGTGCTCACGCCGGACGGGCCGGGCGGCGACGAGCTGATGGGCTGGCGCGGGCCGTGGCTCGGCTACACCGGCAGGCACGACGGCCACGGCCGGGCGTCCACGCTGGTGTTCTGCGACCGCCCGGGCAACTTCTCGGCCCCCAGCCAGTGGTTCGTGCGCACCGGCGTGTACGCCTGCGTGTGCCCGGCGCCGTTCTTCAGCGAGGAGTACTTGCTGGAAGCTGGCCAGACGCTGGAGCTCGG
>JASHQP010000650.1 GCA_030039095.1 Streptosporangiaceae bacterium | reverse complement strand
ACGGCTGCGCCCGCGCTGGGCCTGGGCCGCATGGGCCGCCTTGCCCACCAGGCTCGCCCGCGGCCGGGGACCCGGCCGCCTGGCTCCGCACGGTCAAGATCAGCCCGATCGAGACCGGCACTCGCTCCCACCGCCGCCAATCCGCCGGCTACCAGCCCTCGAACCTGCTGCGGCACGTGATCAAGATCCGCAGTCCGCGATGCGGCTTCCCTGGCTGGCCGGCGCCCCGCCGTCCGCTGCGACGACGACCACACGGTCCCCCACGACAAGGGCGGCCGCACCTGCGAGTGCAACCTCCACCCGCTGTGCCGCCGGCGTCACCAGGCCAAACAGGCTCCCGGCTGGCGGCTCGACCAGCCCGAACCCGGCATCCTGATCTGGACCCTGCCCAGCGGGCGCCGGTATACGACCACGGCCGAGCCCTACCCAGCCTGACCGCCGACCCTCAGATCGCCGACCCTCTGATCGCCGGTCCCGGCACGGGCGCCCATCGCCGCCGTCTCCTCGCTCCGTAGGCTTCATCACGTGACTAGTGACGTTGGCGCGGCCACTGAGGCCGGCACCGGGGCCGGCACCGGGGCAAGCACCGCACTGCTGACCGATCACTACGAGATCACCATGCTGCGCGCGGCTCTGCGCAGCGGTGCCGCGCAGCGGCGGTCGGTCTTCGAGGTGTTCGCCAGGCATCTGCCGCACGGGCGGCGGTACGGCGTGGTGGCCGGAACCGGCCGGCTCATCGACGCGGTGCAGCGGTTCCGGTTCGGCCCGGCCGAGCTCGAGTTCCTCGGCCAGGCCGGGGTGGCCGACGAGGCAACCCTCGATTTCCTGGAGTCCTACCGGTTCAGCGGGGACATCTGGGGCTACGCCGAGGGCGACTGCTACTTCCCCGGATCGCCCATCCTCGTGGTCGAGGGGACGTTCGCCGAGGCCGTCGTGCTGGAGACCCTGGTGCTGTCGATCCTGAACCACGACTGCGCCATCGCCTCGGCCGCGTCCCGCATGGTCAGCTCCGCGGGCGACCGGCCGCTGATCGAGATGGGCTCACGCCGGACGCACGAGCTGGCCGCCGTGGCCGCCGCCCGTGCCGCCTACATCTCCGGCTTCGCGACCACCTCCAACTTGCGCGCGGGTGCGCAATACGGGGTTCCGACCGTCGGCACGAGCGCCCACGCGTTCACGCTGGCGCACGGGTCGGAGCGGGACGCATTCGCCGCCCAGATCGACGCGCTGGGTACCGACACCACGCTGCTCGTGGACACGTACGACGTGGCGACCGCCGTGCGAACCGCCGTTGAGCTGGCCGGCCCCGGGCTGGGCGCTGTGCGGATCGACTCGGGTGACCTGCCGGTGGTCGCCCGTCAGGTACGGGCGCTGCTCGACTCGCTCGGCGCGACCAAGACGAGGATCGTGCTGACCGGTGACCTGGACGAGTATTCGATCGCCGCACTGGCCGCGATGCCGGTGGACGGCTACGGGGTCGGCACGTCCCTGGTCACCGGGTCAGGAGCACCGACCGCCGCTCTGGTCTACAAGCTGGTCGCCCGCGCCGACGAGGCCGGCCAGACGGGCCCGCTGCGCCCGGTGGCCAAGCGATCGGTGGGCAAGCCGGGTCGCGGCGGGCGCAAGTGGGCGGTGCGCACCCGCGACGCCGAAGGAACGGCCGTGGCCGAGCTGGTGACCACGCAGCCGCCCGATCCGGACTCCGGCGGCCGGGTGCTGCTGCGGGACCTGGTGCGCGGCGGCGAGGTCGTCGGCGGAGAGCCGCTGGCCGCGGCGCGCGCCCGCCATCGTGAGGCGCTGGCCGAGCTTCCGCTGTACGCACTGCAGCTGTCGCGCGGCTACCCGGCGATCCCGACCATTTTCGTCCCGAACGGCGACTAGCCAGCCTCGTTCCTGTCAGCAGCCGGCCGGCGACGACCAGCCCGGCGAGCTCGGCTGAGGAGCGGGCTACGAACCCGGCGGCCACCCGGCCGCCGGGTCGGGCGGGTCCTTCAGGTACGTGGCCAGCCCGCGCACGATCACGTCGAGCCCCCACTCGAACCGGTCATCGGCGCTGCCGGCCGAGAGCGTGCTGGCCAGGGCGACGGTGTTGGGGAACCGGTCGGCGGGCAGCGACCTCAACCACGCGGTGAACTGGTCGACGAACTCGGCCACGCCAGGCCCGGCCAGCGGCGTGACGTCCATCTCGTACGCGATCGCGCCCACATAGAGCCCGCCAAGGTCACCGACGAACGCCGCCACCTGGTCGGGCATCCCGGCCGCCCGGAGCTCACCCAGCAGGCGTTCCCCGATCGGGAGCATGCCCGGGGTGACGGCGACCCGCCCGAGCGTGAGGGCTGCGACGCCCCGGTGCCTCCGGTACATGGCCAGCATCGCCCGCCCAAGATCCTTGAGCGTCTCCTGCCAGTTGCCGCCCGTCGGCGGCACCTCGATCTCACCGAATATCCGGTCCAGCACGAGCTGGACCAGTTCCTCCTTGTTGTCGACGTACCCGTAGAGCGACGAGGCCGAGACGCCGATCTGGTCCGCCACCCGGCGCATGGTCAGTGCCTCTCCGCCCTCGGCGTCCAGGACCTGCAGCGCGGCCTCGACGACCACCTCGCGGCTGAGCTGAGGCCGGGGCGTGCCCTGCCGCCGCGGGGTTGACCGCCAGGGCGGCTCCGGCGCGGAGCCGCTCAGCATCTCGGGCATGCACAACAGCGTACTTGACGTGAACAACGTTCTGCGATAGACCGATGTTCACACAGAACAACGTTCTTTGGTAGAACGTTGTTCAGAATCCAGAGGAACGGATCCAGAGGAACGGAGAGGTGCGATGAACGACGTGAAGGCGGGCGGGGAGGTGGGCGCCGCGGTGGAAGCCGGAGAGCTCCGCAAGAGCTACCGCAGCCGAGCTGGCGAGGTCCGGGCACTGGACGGGCTGACCTTCTCGGTCGCTCAGGGCAGCGTGTTCGCCCTGCTCGGCCCCAACGGGGCTGGCAAGACGACGGCCGTGCGGGTCCTGACCACGCTGTCCCGGCCGGACGCGGGCCGCGCGATTGTCGCCGGCATCGACGTGCTCGAGCGCCCCGGCCGGGTCCGGCAGGTCATCGGCGTGGTGAGCCAGCACAGCGGGACCGTGGGCCTGCTGACCGGCCAGGAGAACCTGGCCCTGCAGGGCAGGCTCTACGGGGTTCCGCCGAAGGAGCTGAAGCGCCAGGTGACCGAACTGCTCGACCAGTTCGGGCTCACCGAAGCCGCCGGGCGGCAGGCGAGCACGTACTCGGGCGGCATGCGGCGGCGCCTTGACGTCGCCACCGCGCTCGTGCACCGGCCGGCCGTGCTCTTCCTCGACGAGCCGACGACCGGGCTCGACCCCGAGGGCCGCGCCGAGCTCTGGGCGGTGCTCACCCGCCGCTGCGCGGAAGCCGGGACCACGATCCTGGTCACCACGCACTACCTCGACGAGGCCGACAAGTTCGCGGCCAGGGTCGCGATCACCGACCGCGGCCGGATCGTCGCCGAGGGCACCTCCGGGCAGCTCAAGGCGCAGCTGCAGGGCGACTCGGTGCTGCTCGAGCTCGGCGACGCCGGGCAGGTCGGGCAGGCAGAGAAGACCCTCGCCCGCATTTCCCAGGTCCGCCAGGCAACCGCCGAGGGCGCCGTGGTCAGGGCGAGGGTCGCCGACGGGCCGCGGGCGCTGCCCGCCGTCCTCGCCGGGCTCGAGGCCGACGGCATCGGCGTCCTGTCCGTCACCGTCGCCAGGCCGTCGCTCGACGACGTCTACCTGCACTACGCCGGGCGCTCGTTCCGGCAGGCAGAAGGGAGCGCAGCGGCATGAACCCCGTCCGCCAGTCCTGGGACCTGCTCACCGGCCGGTACCTGCGCCAGCTCTACCGCCAGCCCGCTGTCATCGGCATCACTCTCACCCAGCCGGTCATCTGGCTGCTGCTGTTCGGCGCCCTGTTCAAGAAGGTGGCCGAGCTGCCAGGGTTCGGCGGGGGGAGTTACATCACGTACCTCACCCCTGGTGTGGTGATCATGACCGCGCTGTTCTCGTCGAGCTGGACCGGCATGTCGTTCATCGAGGACATGGACACCGGGGTCATGGACAGGTTCCTGACCGCACCGGTTCCGCGCGGCGCCCTGATCGCGGCGTCGCTCGCTTACCAGGGCGTCACCACGGTCGTGCAGTCGGCCATCATCATCGCGATCGGCTGGGGCATCGGCGCGGGCTTCCCGGGCGGGGCAGCGGGCGTCTCCGCGCTGATCGGGGTCTCGGTGCTGATCTCGCTGGCCATGGCCGGGCTGTCCGACGGGTTCGCGCTGCTGGTCCCGCAGCGCGAGGCGCTGATCGGCATCTCGACCCTGCTGGTGCTGCCGCTGACGTTCCTGTCCGGCGCATTTCTCTCGCTGCGGCTCGTCCCCGGCTGGATCGCCGGGCTGGCCCGGTTCAACCCGGTCAACTGGGCGGCGACCGCCGGCCGCTTCGCCGTCGGCGGCCACCCGCCGTGGGACGCGGTCGGGTCGTACGCGGGGTTCCTGGTCCTGGCTCTCGCGGTCACCGCGGCGATGTCGACCTGGGCGTTCCGTGCAGCCGGGCAATAGTTCTAAGCTCGGCGTGTGACGCGAGCGCTGGTAATCGTGGACGTTCAGAACGACTTCTGCGAGGGCGGGTCGCTTGCCGTAGCCGGAGGGGCCGAGGTTGCCCGCGCGATCAGCGAGTACCTGGCCTCCCCGGAAGGCGGCGGCTACGCCCATATCGTGGCAACGCAGGACCATCACATCGATCCGGCCGGGCACTTCGCGGCCGATCCCGACTTCGTCGACACCTGGCCGGCGCACTGCGTCGCCGGCACACCCGGCGCGGACTTCCACCCCGCGCTTGACACGAGCCACATCGAAGCCGTGTTCCGCAAGGGCGCCCACTCGGCCGCGTACAGCGGGTTCGAGGGCGCCGATGAACACGGTGTGCCGCTGGCGGCGTGGCTCCGCGAGCGGCACGTCACCGACGTCGACATCACCGGGCTGGCGACCGACCACTGCGTACGGGCCACCGCCACCGACGCCGCCACCGCGGGCTTCGCCACCCGGGTGCTGCTCGGCCTGACCGCGGGAGTGGCCGCCGACACGGTCGAGGCAGCCCTTGCCGAGATGCGCACGGCCGGCGCGGAACTGGCGGGAACGCCGCTCAGGACCGACGCCGCGG
>JASHQP010000062.1 GCA_030039095.1 Streptosporangiaceae bacterium | reverse complement strand
GACCCCCCGGCAGGCCGCCGCGGCCGTGCTCGCCGAAGCCCGGGCTCAGGCGATCCCGGGCGTCGGCCCTGTTCTGCTGCCAGCCGGTTACCCGCTTCAGCCGCGTTAAGCACCGCCACCGGTTCGGACGCGGGATGCGCCCGGGAGCCTTGCCCCCGTGAGGGCTCCCGGGCGCATCCGCGTTTCCAGGCCCCTAGGTCAGGGCCTGCTCGGCGAAGGCCAGCATGTGCTGCCATAGCGGGTCCAGCTGCGCGGTGCCCAGCGCCTGCTGCAGCGCGATCACCAGCGACCGCAGGTCGGCGTTGCGCAGCCACGCCGGGTTGCCGGCCGCCACGTTGGCGAGGTGCGACTGCGCGGAGACGCCGCCGGAGTTGCCCAGCACGGTGCCGATGACGTCGCCGGGCCAGGTCACCTGCCCCTGCAGGCCCTGCGGGCTGGACTGCGTGATGGGGCCGAACACCGCGTCGGCGAAACGGTGCGAGGCGTCCTGCGCGAAGTGCAGCCGGACGGCTTCCACGAACTCCCGCAGCGGGACCTCGTCGAGCCCGCTGCCGGGCGCCCGCAGCTGCTCGGTGACCTGGTCCCTGATCGCGGCGACCTCGTCCGGCTCGAGGATCTCGGTGACCTGCGGAACGGGCGGGCCCGTGGTCCAGAACTGCCGGGTGAAGACGCCGCCCGCGTAGGAAACCAGGACGCCGGCCCCGTCGTCAGGCAACTGGGCCGCGATGACCACCGCGCCGCCGAGGGCGGGCAGGCCTGGCCCGGAGAAACCGCCTTGCCACAGTCCCGTTTCCTCGGGCGCGGCGGGCGGCACGGGTGTCGCCATTTTCTGCGCTCCTCACCTGGGCCGCGCGATCAGCGCGTCCACAAAGGAGCAGAGGTGCGGCGCGCCGTTCCTGATACGCGCCTCAGATAAAACTCACAAGTGATACGCGTACTCGCGGAACTCCCAGTCGGTGACGAACCGCTCGAAGCGCTCGATCTCGTTGCGCTTGAAGGCGAGGAACGACGTCACGAAGTACTCACCGAGGACACCACCGAGCTCGCGGTCCGACTCCAGCGCGTCGAGCGCCTCACCGAGCCGCATCGGGAGGATCTCCGACCTGGCCGGGTCGTAGCCGTACCCCTCGAGCTTGTCCGGCGGCTCCACCTTGTCCTTGATCCCCAGGTAGATGGCGGCACCCAGGGCGGCCATGGCCAGGTACGGGTTCGCGGTGGCGTCGCCCAGCCTGACCTCCATCCGCGCGGCGGCCCCCCGCTCGGGCGGGATCCGCACCATCGCGCTGCGGTTGTCCAGGCCCCAGTCGATCAGCCACGGCGCCAGCGTGTCCGGGCCGAAGCGCTTGAACGAGTTGACCGTGGGGTTCAGCAGCGCACTGAGTGCCCTGGCGTGCCGGAGCACGCCGCCTATCGCGTTCCGGGCGGTTGGCGACAGCCCGTCGGGGCCGTCCGGATCGCCGAAAACGTTGGCCCCGGATGGACCATTGATCGAGATGTGAACGTGGAACCCGGAACCGCCCTCGTCGTTGAAGGGCTTGGCCATGAACGTGGCCAGCAGCCCGCGGTGCCGGGCGATCTCCTGCACCGCCGACTTCAGCCGGAACGAGCGGTCGGCGGCGTCGGCGAGATCGGAATGCCCCAGGTTGATCTCGAACTGGCCGGGCGAGAACTCGTGGTTGGCCGTGGTGACCCGCAGGCCCGCGTCCCTGAGCTGCCGCAGCATGTGCAGGAGCAGGCCCTCCGGGTCGCCCTTCCTGCCGACGACGTACACGTTGCCCGGGTCGTTCGCGTAGCGCTGCCAGCTGCCGTCGGCTGCCTGCTGGCAGACGAAGAACTCCAGCTCCGGGCCGCAGACGAGGGTGCAGCCGAGGCCGGCCAGGTGATCGGCCACCCGCCGTGCGACGGTCCGGGGCGACTCCGGCGCCGCCTCGCCGTCCGGCGTGCAGGCGTCGCCGAGGCACCAGGCCGTGCTGGGTTCCCACGGCAGCGGCGTCAGCGTCGCCAGGTCGGGGTACACGGTGATGTCCGGCAGGCCGTCGGCCAGGCCGCCCTGGACCGGGATCACGTCGGCCATCGGGGAGGTGTGATAGACCGCGCGGCAGAACGCCAGGCCGTGGCCGGCCGCCATGGGCAGCTCGTCGAGCAGCACGTCGCGGCCGCGGTCCACGCCGATCAAATCGGGATAGGAGACCCGGACCACGTCCACGCCCTGTTGCCGCAGCCGCTCGCAGATCGCGGCGACGTCTGGTACCTCTGTCACGGGCGGCTCCCAGGGTGGGCTGGGTGGGGCGAGTACAGAACGTTCGGATACAAACGACCTGTCGCAGCGTAACCGGGGCGAACCACCCGGGCAAGAGCCCGCCGAGATTACCTTGCGCCCTCCGCCGATGATCCCACGGCAGCCCACTCGACGGGTCCGCCGCGCCAGGTGGGCAGGGGGCGGTCGCCCACCCCGACGGCGAGGCCGACGCGGGCCAGCAGGCGGGTGGAATCCAGGGTGGGCAGCGGCGAGTCCGCGGGCGTCACCAGCACGGGATGCTCGGTGCACACAAGCGCGACCGCGTCGCAGCCCCGCTCAGCCAGGTCACCAATCACGCGCACGTGCTCCGCCCGGGACTGCTCGGTGAATACGCCGTTCACCAGCTCGTTGAAAATGATCTCGTTGATGAGCTGCCGGTCGCCTTCGGCGGGGATCTCGCTGGCGATCCCGCGGGCAGCGAGCGCATCCGGGTACATCGAACTCTCCATGGTGTACCGGGTGCCGAGCACGCCGACCCGGCGGCGGCCCTCGCTGGCGGCCTGGTCGGCGACCACCTCGGCGATGTGCAGGCCGGGCAGGGCCAGGTCCGGCCCGGGCCGTCCCAGGGCCAGGTGCGCGGTGTTGTCCGGGCAGATGAAAAACTCGGCGCCCGCGCGGGCAAGCCGGTCCACGCTCACCGACAGCGTGGCCCGGATCGAGTCGTAATCCCCCGCATCCCACGCGGGCATCATGGGCCCGAACGCGATGTAGTCCAGGGTCAGGTCCGGATAGACGTGGGAACCCAGGCGGCGGACGCCCTCCTCGCAGAACTCCAGGAAGCACAGGGCCGCACCTTCGGTGCTGTGCGCGAGGATCCCGCAATGTCTCACGTGCGCTCACTCCCCAGGATCAGTGTGACGACCGGGCGGTTCCAGCGCCCCCTGCGCCCCGGTGCGACGGTGACGACCGTGGAGCCCGTCACAGCCTCTGCGCCTCATTCCGCTCCTCGCGATATCGCCTTTCCGTAAATTACCGGAAAGCTTGCCGCAGCGCGACTACCTGCTAGTTCTTGCGTCACGCGAAACGCCGCCCTATGATTTTGCGAAAGTTACGAAACATCATAATGCTCGTTTCCAGCGCGAGGATTGGCGGACCAGGGCGTTGCAATCTCCCAAGGCCGCGACGCTCAGTCAGGTCGCGCAGCTGGCGGGCGTCTCGATCGCGACGGCTTCTCGCGCGCTCAACGGCCGTGACGACGTGAGACTCGAGACCCGTGATCGAGTGCTCGCGGCCGCGGAGAAGCTGTCGTTTCGCCCCAACGCGCTGGCCAAGGGGCTGCTGGAAGGGCGCAGCGGCACCGTCGGCCTGCTGACGACGGATCTCGAGGGCCGGTTCTCGATCCCGATCATGATGGGCGCCGAGGATGCGTTCGGCGCCGGGCAGACCTCGGTGTTCCTGTGCGACGCGCGTCGCGATGCGATCCGGGAGCAGCATCACCTGCACGCGCTGCTCTCACGCCGCGTGGACGGGCTCATCGTCGTGGGCAGGGACACCAACGCCCGGCCGTCCATGGGACGCGACCTGCCCGTTCCCGTGGTCTACGCGTACGCGCCCTCGGAGGATCCGCAGGACATGTGCGTTGTCAGCGACAACCTGCAGGGGAGCCGTCTGGCCACCGAGCACATGCTCTCGCTCGGCCGGCGCCGCATCGCCCATGTCACCGGCGAGTTCGAGTACGCCGCCGCCCAGGACCGCGCGACCGGCGTGACCGGCACGCTCTCCGATGCCGGGCTCGAACTGGCCGGCGGACGCGTCATGTACGGCGACTGGAGCGAGTCCTGGGGACGCGGCGCCGTGCGGACGCTGCTGGAGCAGGCCCCGGACATCGACGCGATCGTGGCCGGCAACGACCAGATCGCGCGGGGCGCCATCGATGCCCTCCGCGAGGCGGGGCGGCAGGTACCCGAAGACGTCGCGGTCGTGGGCTTCGACAACCGGACCATCGTGACCCACGGCTCACGCCCCGAGATTACGAGCATCGACATGCAGCTCGAGGAACTCGGCCGGCTGGCCGCCCGGCGGCTGTTCGCCGCGATAGCCGGCGAAGGCCGCCCCGGGTCGGAGTCGGTGAGCTGCCGCCTGGTTATCCGCGGCTCGACGACGCTGCTGGCGTAGACACGGCATTCAGACCAATGCCCGGGAAAGAGGAGCGCTGACATGACCAGGCCGTTCGCCGACTACGACGGGTTCGAGCTGTGGTTCCTCACCGGCAGCCAGGGGCTCTACGGCGAGGAGACGCTGCGGCGGGTCGCGGCGCAGTCGCAGCAGGTCGTCGAGACCCTCGACGCGGCGAGCGACGTGCCGGTGCGCATCGTGTGGCGGCCGGTGCTGACCGACACCGAGTCGATCCGGCGGGCGATGCTGGACGCCAGCTCCGATGACCGGGTCATCGGCGTGATCGCGTGGATGCACACGTTCAGCCCGGCGAAGATGTGGATCGCGGGGCTCAAGGTGCTGAGCAAGCCCCTGCTGCACCTGCACACCCAGGCGAACGTCGAGCTGCCGTACGGCGAGATCGACTTCGACTTCATGAACCTCAACCAGGCTGCCCACGGCGATCGCGAGTTCGGCTACATCGAGACCCGGCTCCTGGTCCCGCGCAAGACGGTTGTGGGCCATGCGACGAACCCCCGTGTGCAGGCGTCCGTGGGCACCTGGGCGCGGGCCGCGGCCGGCTGGCACGCGGTACAGACCCTCCGGGTAGCGCGGTTCGGCGACAACATGCGCTACGTCGCCGTTACCGAAGGCGACAAGACCGAGGCCGAGAGCCGGCTGGGCGCGCAGGTCAACACGTGGCCCGTGAACGAGCTGGCGGCGGCCGTCGACGCGGCCCCCGCGGCGGCGGTCGACGCCCTCGTGGCGGAGTACCAGGACCGCTACGACGTCGTGCCCTCGCTCCGGCGGGGCGGTGAGCGCCACCAGGCGCTGCGCGACGGCGCCGCGATCGAGCTGGGCCTGCGCTCCTTCCTGGAGGAGGGCGGCTTCGACGCCTTCACCGACACGTTCGAGGACCTCGGCGCGCTGAAACAGCTGCCCGGCCTCGCCGTGCAGCGCCTGATGGCCGACGGCTACGGCTTCGGCGCGGAGGGCGACTGGAAGACCGCGGTGCTCGTGCGCGCCGCCAGCGCGATGGGCGCGGGCCTGCCGGGCGGCGCGACCCTCATGGAGGACTACACCTACGACCTCGTCGACGGCCAGGAACTCATCCTCGGGGCCCACATGCTCGAGGTCAGCCCGGCGCTCACGGCCAGCCGGCCGACCCTGGAGATTCACCCGCTCAGCATCGGCGGCAAGGCCGACCCGGTGCGCCTGGTGTTCACCGCCGACCCCGGGCCGGCGGTGGTGGTCGCGCTGACCGATCTGCGGGACCGGTTCCGGCTGACGGCCAACGTCGTCGAGATCGTCGAGCCCCGCGAGCCGCTGCCGCACCTGCCCGTCGGCCGTGCCGTCTGGCGGCCCGAGCCCGACTTCGCCACCTCCGCGACCGCCTGGCTGACGGCGGGCGCGGCGCACCACACGGTCATGTCGACCGCGGTCGGGCCGGAGGCGTTCGAGGACTTCGCGCGCATCGCCGGCGTCGAGCTTCTCACGATCGATGCCGCCACGACCGTGCGCGGCTTCGAGATGCAAGTGCGGTGGAACCAGGCCTACTACCGCCTCGCCCAGACCCTGTAGACGGACCATCCCCCGGCTGCTCGCCGGCGCCGCCAGCAGGCATGACCGCGCCGTCAGCGGGCATGCCCGGCGGCGCGGCCGTGGCGGGCCGGCGCCCCGGCATCCGATAATCATATGGATGCAAACGACACACCAGGGGGCGCAGATGAGCGATGTCGCCGGGTTCTTCTACCCCAGGACCGCGACCGGCCGGTCCTCGCTGCTGCCGCCACCGCCGTGGCACTACTCCGGGGACCTGCTCACGGTGGAGTACCGG
>JASHQP010000649.1 GCA_030039095.1 Streptosporangiaceae bacterium | reverse complement strand
CGGCTAGCGCAGTGGTGATCCTGATGAGTCGGTCCGTCATCGCAACTCCTCGCGGAGCGCCCGGATAATCGGATCGTTGCTGTCGTGACCGCTGTCGAGGAGTTCAGTGATGGTCAGGGCAGTGATCGCCTCGTTGCGATCAAAGAACCGCGGCCAATAGCTGACCTCCCACCAGCCGTCCGCCTGCTTTCGCGCCGTCGCCAGGACGGCCCCGTCAACCTCCAGGCTCATGAAGTCGTCTTCGATCTTGATTGGCATAGGTGCCCCTCTCCCGCTTTGAGGGGCCACGGGGAGCCAGAAGGGGAGCCAACGTGGTCAGACTCCGCCAGACTCGACGCGACCCACTCAGAGCGTTTGTGCAGGTGAGGGGCTCCCCCTTCGACTCATCCAGACCCGAACGGAGGCGCCGTAAATGCTTCGGGACGAAGAGGCCGCCGGTTCAAATCCGGCCACCCCGACCCAGGTCAGAGGATCGCTTCTCCTTATGAGGGGCGGGCCTCATTCGTTTCGTGCGTCACCGATGCGTCACGACGCCGCGCCCACTATTCGAGAAGCTTGCCGTGCGCACCGGGGAGCGAGGTGCGCATACCGCTCGGTCGTGGCGTAATCCTCGTGGCCAAGCAGAGCCTGTACCTCGGCGCCTGAGAACGCCTAACGGCAGGCTGATGGCTGGCACAAGCTGCGTGCCGGACGTGAGCAGTGCACAGCCTGACGATGGGACGGCCAGATCTGGGAGGCGCCAGCAGTCCCCGGTGCCCTGGTCTGCCGTCGGCGCCGGCCAGTTCGGGGCCCTGTGCAAGATCACGGCCGCGGAGCAGGCCTGGACGCGTTTGAGGTCAAGTACCGGCTGCTCCGTGAGGTGAGGGCCTACGCACGGAGCAAGCTCACCCAGGGCGTTCACTGAACATACGGACGTCCGATTGAGCATCTGACTACGGATCAGAAGGTTGGGGATCACGCCGCGCGGCGTGAGGTCACTGTCAGACGCCTGCCCACCACTACGATTAGGCCAGCAGATTACCGTAAATGAAAGGCAATTCGACCAACCAAGCGATCTTCGGCGAACCTCGGTCTGGCTGGGCTCAGTGATCAGGCAGAGACGAGTTCAGACTTGGCGGCCTCTATACCAGCCAACTTGACCTGGAATTCTGCATCGGGCGTCTTCTTCTGCTCAAGGGATTCGCGTACCTGGCTTAGGAATGCCAGCGCACTCCTGATGAGGCTCTCCTCAACCTCCAAAGAGGTCCACCGCCAAATCTCGAGCTTGTCGGCAACCGCAAAGACAGCTCGATGCCCGGTGAACTGCTCGTCCATTGCCCGAGCCACGTCGTCCACGGAGCCGAACCTCGGGTCGCCCAGTGATTTCGCGTCGTCTTCCGTGAGACAGGTGTACGCCCAGACTGACACCGGGTCGTCTGCGCTGCCCAGAACAGTGAAGATCACTGGCTGCGAATCCAGCATGAACGTCCCGGCAGTCGGCACGTCGTACTCGAGCCATACGTCGAGATCGCGAGCCCCCGGAGAGGGAGCCCACGGACGGCAGCCCTTCTTGACCAGGGCATCCAGGTTCATCTCAAGTCTCCTCTACTTCATTGAAGCATGCCCGGAAGGCTTCTGAGACCCCTGGCGGCCAGTCGGGATCTTGAACCTCGAAGGGCTTATCTGGAGGCCAGACCGCTGAGACATCCTCACCCACTGCGGGGCACCCGCTTCCGTCGTCGTCAGCTTTGAGGAATACCAGCGCCTGAAGGGGACCGAGCCGCTGCGCCTGCCGCCAGAGATCGAGCACGTTGTCGATGAAGGCCGCAGGCATCCCGAGCGTGGCTATCCCCGGCCGCGGCGCGCCGGCCGCTCCCGGCGCTGATGGCAGACGTCAAGCCCCTAGCAGATCGACGCGGCAGCCGGCTAGTTATGTGCCAGCCGCCTGCCTGCCCTGGACGTACTCCAAGTCCGCGACCGCGATCTCAGCTCTGGCGGCCGCGAGTTCCTCAGGCGTGAAGGCGCCGTGCTCGTCCTGCCACTCAGCCAGCACCCATCGGCCGAAGCTAAGCCGTAGTTCGCGTTCAGCCGCCATACAAACACCATATCGGAGTAAGGCGTGTGTCACGCCGTCGCGCTGCTCGAGGCAGAGGCCAGTCGCCCAAGGAACTCGTTCACTGAGCCCTGGTCCAGCACGGGCGGAACAGGCAGAACGGCGTGGCGCCGGCTGATAGCAATGATGGCCGCACCGCTGCACGGCGGCGCTGCACGACGGCACTCCGGCGCCGTGCTTGTTAAGGTCCAGGGAAACGAGGAGGGCGGCCATGGCGCTGCGGATCGGGGCCGACGTCAGCTGCAGCGATGGAGCCTGCGGCCAGCTGAGCCGCATCATCGTAAACCCGGTCGCCCGGGAGGTCACTCACCTCGTCGTCGGCCAGAAGCGCGGCAAGGACACAGCCCGGCTTGTTCCCGTTGGCCTTGTGGACGCTTCTGCGAGTCGGCTGCGGCTTCGCTGCAGCCTGGCAGAGTTCCGGGCGCTCCAGCCCGCCCAGGAGACCGAGATCGTGCCCGACCTCGACCCCACCGGGCATCAGGCCCCCCAGCAGGACATCCCTCGCGGCGGCAGTTTTGCTGTTGGGGTGTCCAGGGTTTTGGGCGCGTTCGGGGCCGGGCCCGTCCGCAGCCCTGCCTGGCCGGAAGCCCCGCAGGAAGTCATCGTCGACTCGGTCCCGCCCGGCGAGGTGGCGATACGCCGCGACCTGACCGTCTGCGCGACCGACGGCGAGATGGGGCAGGTCCGGGGCCTGATCGTGGAGCCCGGCGGCCGCTATGTGACCCATGTGCTCCTCGAGGAGGGACACGGATGGGGCCACAAGGAAGTGGCCGTCCCCATCAGCGCGGTGACCAAGATCGGGACCCTTCTCATTCATCTCGGCCTCACCAGGCACCAGGTGAAAGGCCTGCCGCCCGTGGACCGCGATCATCCGGCAGGCTAGGCCCACTGCGGGCGAACCCGATCAGCGCCGCGTCCGAGGCCAGCCGTGACCACCGGCCGTCGCCATTGGGGAACGGGCCGGCCGCTGGCAACTACCTGACATCCACTGATAGGAAGCATCCATGGCAGGGCTCAGCGACAAGATCGCGATCGTGACCGGTGGCGGCCAGGGCATCGGCAGGGCGATCGCCGAGAAGCTGGCCGCGGAGGGGGCGACCGTGGTCGTCACCGACCTGGTCGAACGCAGCGCCATTCAGACCGCGGAAGGGCTGCCGGGAGCCGTCGCGCTCGGCGTCGACGTCACCGACCGCCAGGGCGTGCAGGCCATGGCCGACCAGGTTGCACAGCTCTTCGGGCGCATCGACGTCCTGGTCAACAACGCCGGATGGGACAAGGCCAGCCAGTTCACCGAATCCGAGCCGGCCGACTGGGACCGGGCGATCGCCGTCAACCTGTACGGCGTGCTGCACACCTGCAAGGCGGTTCTGCCGATCATGGCCGCGCAGGGCAGCGGGGCCGTGGTGAACCTGGGCTCGGACGCCGGGCGGGTGGGATCGTCCGGCGAGGCCGTCTATTCGGCGGCCAAGGGCGGGGTCATCGCCTTTACCAAGTCCCTCGCCAGGGAGATGGCGCGCCACCAGGTCAGGGTCAACTGCGTCTGCCCCGGGCCCACCGACACCGCGCTGTTCGCGTCGTTCGCCGGGCCGAAGCTCCGGGAGGCGCTCACCAAGGCGATCCCGTTCCGCAGGCTCGGGCAGCCAGCCGATGTCGCGAACGTCGTCGCGTTCCTCGCGTCGGACGAGGCGTCCTTCGTCACCGGTCAGACCCTCAGCGTCAGCGGCGGCCTCACGATGAGCTGAGGCAGGTTACGCCCGCAATTCCTCGGCAAAGTGACATGCCGACCAGTGCCCGGGCTCAACTGGCCGCAACGGTGGTTCCTCGGAAGCGCAAACCGGCTTGGCCATTGCGCACCGCGGGTGGAACCGGCACCCGGTCGGCTGCGCGCTCGCGCTCGGCACTTCACCCGGTATCGGGGCTTGCTTGCGCTGTCGTTCCCGGCGCGGGTCCGGGCGCGGCGCCGCCATCATCAGAGCCCGGGTGTAGGGGTGCAGCGGTCGTGCGTAGATCGCGTCCCGGGGCGCGGCTTCGACCACCTTGCCGAGGTACATCACCGCGACCTGAGACGCCATCCGCCGGATGACCCCTAGGTCATGGCTGATGAACAGGTAGCTCATCCCCATCTGCTGCTGCAGCTCGCGCATCAGGGTGAGCACCTGGGCCTGCACCGAGACGTCGAGCGACGAGGTGGGCTCGTCGGCGATGATGACCTCGGGCGTCGGTGCCAGGGCCCGGGCGATGTTCACCCGCTGGCGCTGGCCGCCGCTGAGCTCCGTGGCCCGCTGGTCCATCATCTCGGGGCTCAGGCCCACGCTGGCCAGCAGCTCGGCGACCTTGTCCCGGAGCTGACGCCGTGGGGCCAGGTGGTGGACGATGAACGGCTCGGCGAGCGTGTCGGCCAGCGTGTACCTGGGATTGAGCGAGTTCAGGGAGTCCTGGAAGACCATCTGGATTCTGCGGCGGATCGGCACGAAGGCACGCTCGGAAATGGCAAGGATGTCCGTGCCGTCGAGATGAATCTCACCGCTCGTCGCGCGCTCCAGCCGGATGAGGCTCTTCGCCAGCGTCGACTTCCCACTGCCGGATTCCCCGACAAGCCCGAGGGTCTCGCCGCGACCCAGCGCAAGGCTGACCCCGTCCACCGCCCGCACGCGCAGGTCGCGGCGGCCGACCCGCCCGGCGGCCCGGTAGTGCACGCGCAGGTCCCTGACATCAAGCAGTGGCGGAGCGCTCGGATCCTGCGGCTGCGGGTCGTCGCGCACCTCAAGCGGTCCCCCGCTGGGTTCGCTCGGCATGATCGGCCTCCCCCCCGAGCCAGCAGGCTGCCGAGTGGTCGCCCCCCAGTGCGTCCAGCGGCGGCCGCTGCTCGCACTTGTCGAAGGCATGAACGCATCGGGGCCTGAACGGGCAGCCAGCCGGAACACTGCGCATATCGGGAGGCTGGCCTGGTATGCCCAGGAGAGCAGCGTCAGGATCGGGCGTCGCGTCCGGTATCGAGTTCAGCAGCCCGCGCGTGTAAGGGTGCGCCGGATGCTCGAAGACCTGCAGCGCGTCGCCTTGCTCGGCAACCAGGCCTGCGTACATCACCAGCACCTCGTCCGCCAGGCCCGCCACGACGCTCATGTCGTGGCTGACCAGGACCAGGGACAGCTTCAGCTCCGTGGTCAGGCTCTTGAGCAGCTCGAGTATCTGCGCCTGGATGCTCACGTCGAGGGCGGTGGTCGGCTCGTCGGCGAGCAGCACCTTCGGCTCGCAGGCGATGGCCATCGCGATGACCACGCGCTGGCGCATCCCCCCGCTGAATTCGTGCGGATAGGACCGCAGCTGACGCTGCGGAGACGGGATGCCGACGGTGGCGAGCAGTTCCACCGCCCTCTTCCGCGAGGCGCTCCGGCTCATCCCCAGGTGCAGCCGCAGCGGCTCGCAGACCTGGGCGCCGATCGTGCGGACCGGATTCAGCGCGGCCATGGGGTCCTGGTACACCAGGCCGATGTCCTTGCCGCGGACCCTGCGTGCCTCGGCCTCGCGCAGCGTGAGCAGTTCGCGGCCCTCCAGCCGTACCGAGCCGGAGACCTCGGCGTTGCCCGGCAGCAGCCCGAGAACGGACAGGCAGGTGACACTTTTGCCCGAGCCGGACTCTCCGACGATCGCGATGGTCTGGCCCCGGTCCACCGAGAACCCGACGCCGTTCACCGCGTGCACGACGGACTGCCCGGTGCGGAATCGCACGGTCAGATCGCGGACGGCGAGCGTCGTGGTCACGGCCGCCTCGTCAGGCTCGTGGTCACGGCAGGTCAGCCGGCCGCCGTGGCGCTGAGGTCGTCGCGGGCCACCGTGCCGTCCTTCATCACGAACCGGACCCGCCCCGCCGCCGTGATGTCGCTGCTGGGGTCGCCGTCGAGTACCACGATGTCCGCGAGCCTGCCGACCTCGAGCGTACCCACGTCCGGTGCCAGGCCCAGGTTCTCGGCGGCGTTGCGAGTCGCGGCCACGATCGCGTCCATGGGGCG
>JASHQP010000648.1 GCA_030039095.1 Streptosporangiaceae bacterium | reverse complement strand
CCGCTCCCGCCGCGATCGAGACCGCCGCCGGCCGCCAGGCGCGGCCGAGGCGCACGACCCGCCACACCGCGTAGATTCCGGCGGTCACGCAGGCGTCGTCGACGGCACGCGGCTCACCGGCCAGGATCACCAGTCCCGTCGTTGCCGCCAGCACGCCGGTCCACCGGAGCCGCGAGGACATGGCGCGGGTCTCGGTGAGCCGGAGCACGCTCAGCAGCGCGACCGGGACCCAGCTCATGCCCGCCACGAGGCCGAAGTGGGACACCTGAGCCGACATCGCCCCGGCGAACGCGAACGAGAGGCTGCCGAGCAGGCTCGGCAGGCTCCCCAGCCGCAGGGCCCGCAGGAAGCAGAACATGCCGAGCCCGGCGACCGCCCAGGTGATGATCAGGTTGACCGTCCACGCCGCGGTGGCCGGGAGCACGGCGAACAGGAACGTCAGGGGGTACGCGGCGCCGGCATTCCAGCCGGCCAGCAACGGGGCACCGCTCCAGATGTACGGGTCATACAGCGGCAGGTGGCCGCTGCGGAGATCCCGTCCGGCGAGCACCCGCAGCGGAAAGTTCTGCGTCAGGTCATCGCCGGGCAGCACGGAATGCCCGAGCAGCGCGGGGACGCCGAACACGAGAACCGGCAGCCCGACGAGAATGGCGACAGCCCAGACATCACCGCGCCGCCATCGTCCGGGCGCCCACGTCTGGGGCGCCGGTGCGGTGCCCGCGCGGAGCTTCGAAGACAGAACCGTCCCCATGACGTGCCACTCTTGCAGCCCAAGCCTGAACGAATCCTGAGAGGCCCCCTTCTTTCAGCAGCGAGTCGCGGCTCGCGGGGCCCGGTGACGCGGTACCCGCAGGCCTGGCCGGCTCCGACGCCGGCGGATGCCATGCTCGGCTGGGTACATGTGCGCCGGAAGGGAGCACCAGCAATGCAATCACCCCCGCACGTCGAGGTCCTTCTCGAGGGTTTCGGGATCAGCACCAGCGCGGGCCGTATCGCCATGTGCCAGGTCACCCTCGTCGAGGGACCGGGCCCGAACGGGACGACGGTGCGGATCCTGGTCGACCCGGCGCACGTGGGCAGGCGGACGGTCCTGGTCGAAGCCCTGGCCAGCAGGGGACTGACCCCGGCCGACATCGACCTGGTGGTGCTGACGCACGCGCACTGGGATCACGTGCAGAACGTCGACGTGTTCGCGCACGCGCCGGTGTGCCTGCATCCGCGCGAGCGCCGCTACAGCGGCGGCCCGCACCCGAACGACTGGGCGACCCCCGCGTGGACCGGCGCGATCCTGGAACGGATGCAGGTCCGCGAGATCGCCGAGGGCGACGAGCTCATCCCGGGCGTCGGCGTGCTGGACCTCCCCGGCCACTCGCCCGGCAGCATCGGCCTCACCGTGCAGAACGGCGAAGGCCTGTCGGTGATCACCGGCGACGCGATCCACCGCTCGGCCGTGGCGCTGAGCAGGCAGAGCCCGCTGGTGTTCTGGAGCGCCGACGACGCCCGGGCCAGCATCGACCGCGTGGTCTCGATGGCTGACGTCATCTACCCCGGACATGACCAGGCGTTCCGGCTGACCTCGGCGGGTGAGGTCGAGTACGTCCGCCCGTTCCGGCTGACGATCACCGGCACGCTCGCCGGCCGGCCCGGGCTCAGCTTCTCGGCGGCGATGCCGGAACCATGGGTGATGCCGGGCATCGAGGAGCAGCCCGGGCGTGTCTAGCGCCCGCCCCGGGCCTACCCTGGGCTGGCCTCCCGGCCGCCTCCGGGTCTGCCTCGAGCTGGCCTTCCCGCCGCCTCCGGGTCTGCCTCGAGCTGGCCTCCCGGCCGCCCCGGGCTACCCCTATCGGCGGGCGATTTGTCCCGTGGCACAGTTGGACGTGACGGCAGTCGAGCCCCGGAGGGTTGCCATGACCGTGCAGAGCCTCGCTGACATCCATGAACTGGCGCAGCAGCTTCGGGTCGACTCGATCCGCTGCAGCACCTCGGCCGGATCGGGCCACCCAACCTCGAGCATGTCGGCCGCCGACCTGATGGCCGTGCTGATGACCCGGCACTTCCGCTACGACTGGCAGCAGCCGGACAACCCGGCCAACGACCACCTGATCTTCTCCAAGGGGCACGCGTCCCCGTTGCTGTACTCGATGTTCAAGGCCGCGGGCGTCGTCACCGACGACGAGCTGATCAACAGCTACCGCCGGTTCGGCTCGCGGCTGGAAGGTCACCCGACCCCGGTGCTGCCGTGGGTCGACGTGGCCACGGGCTCGCTCGGCCAGGGGCTGCCCGACGGGGTCGGCGTCGCGCTGGCCGGAAAGTTCCTGGACCAGCTGCCGTACCGGGTGTGGGTGCTGTGCGGGGACAGCGAGACCGCCGAAGGATCGATCTGGGAGGCGCTCGACAAGGCGTCTCATTACGGGCTCAGCAACCTGACCGCGATCTTTGACGTGAACCGTCTCGGGCAGCGCGGCCCGACGGAACTGGGCTGGGATACCGACACGTACGTCAGGCGGACGGAGGCGTTCGGCTGCCACGCGATCGTGGTCGACGGGCACGACCTCGAGGAGATCAACAAGGCGTTCTCCAGGGCGTCGGAAGCGGACCGGCCAACCGTGATCGTGGCCCGCACGCGCAAGGGCCGCGGCTTCGACGAAGTCGAGGACCGCGAGAACTGGCACGGCAAGCCGCTGCCCCAGGACATGGCCGGGCGGGCCATCATCGAGCTGGGCGGAGAGCGAAACCTCACGGTCACCGGGCCGAAGCCGGAGGCCGGAACGCCGCACGCCTGGCCCAGCGCCGACGTGAGCCTGCCTCAGTACGGGCCCGGCGACAAGGTCGCCACTCGCCTGGCGTTCGGCCAGGCGCTGGCGGCGATCGGCGCCCGGGGTGACGTCGTCGGCATGGACGGAGAGGTGGGCAACTCCACGCACATGGAGGAGTTCTCCAAGGCGCACCCCGACAGGTACTTCGAGATGTTCATCGCCGAGCAGCAGCTCGTGGCCGCCGCTGTCGGCTTCTCGGTCCGCGGGTACGTCCCGTTCGCCTCCACGTTCGCCGCGTTCCTCACCCGCGCGTACGACTTCATCCGGATGTCGGCCATCTCCCAGGCGAACATCCGGCTGTGCGGCTCCCACGCCGGCACCGAGATCGGCGCGGACGGCCCGTCGCAGATGGCCCTGGAGGACCTGGCCATGATGCGCGCCGTGCACGGCTCGACGGTCCTGTACCCCAGCGACCCCAACGCCACGGCGTACCTGGTGGCGCAAATGGCCGAGACCGCCGGCATCGTCTACATGCGCACCACCCGCGGCACCTACCCGGTCCTGTACGGGGTGGACGAGGAGTTCCCGGTCGGCGGCTCGAAGGTCCTCCGGGCCTCGTCCGACGACCAGGTGACGCTCATCGGCGCGGGCGTGACCGTGCACAACTGCCTCGCCGCCGCCGATGAGCTCGCCGGTGACGGCATCAGCGCCCGCGTCATCGACCTGTACTCGGTCAAGCCGGTCGACACCCAGGCCCTGCTGGACGCGGCGGCCGCGACCGGCGACCGGCTGGTGGTCGTCGAGGACCACTATCCGCAAGGCGGCCTCGGCGGCGCCGTGCTCGAGGCGCTCAGCGACGCGGGCCACCCGGCCCGCATCCACCACCTCGCGGTGCGGAGCCTGCCCGGCTCCGGGACCCCGGCCGAGCTGATGGACGCGGCAGGGATATCCGCCAGCCACATCGTCCAGGCCGCCCGCGAGGCAGTCGGCGAGTAGGCGCGTGCCGGGCGGCGGCTGGGCCTTGTCTCGCAGATCACCGGGGCTGGGTCTGGTCGCTGATCCGGACTGCGCCGGCGCCGCGGCAAATACGGGCAGACCGAAAAACGGCACAGGGCTGACCGAAGCCCGGCGCCCGGCCAAAACCCGCCGACCCTGCCTATCGAAACAGGGATGTACCGGATATTTCAGGCATGCTGTCAGCACGCGGAATAGTGTCGCCGGCGCGCTGCTGTCGTTCTAGCCGACGCAACGGGCCGGCGACACCAACGAATGCCGTAGCGCTGGTGCAGCTTGCCGACGGCCGGCCGGGCTTTCCGGGCTCACGCCGCGGCAGTCACCAGCCGCGTCCGGCGTAGCGCTGCTCGGGCGTGAGCGTGTCCAGGCTGATCCCCACCATGGGCTCGCCAAGGCCCCGCGACACCTTGGCGATGACGTCGGGGTCGTCGTGGAACGTGGTCGCCTTCACGATCGCGGCGGCCCGGGCGGCGGGGTCGCCTGACTTGAAGATCCCCGACCCCACGAACACCCCATCGGCACCCAGGCCCATCATCATCGCCGCGTCCGCCGGCGTCGCGATCCCGCCCGCGGTGAACAGCACCACCGGCAGCCGCCCCGCCGCCGCGACCGCGGCCACCAGATCGTAGGGAGCCTGCAGATCCTTCGCCGCGGTGAACAGCTCACCGGCCGCCAGCGCGGACAGCCGCCCGATCTCGCCGCGGATGCGGCGCATGTGCCGGGTCGCCTCCACCACGTTCCCGGTCCCCGCCTCACCCTTGGACCGGATCATCGCCGCACCCTCACCGATGCGCCGCAGCGCCTCCCCCAGATTCGTCGCCCCGCACACGAACGGCACCGTGAACCCCCACTTGTCCACGTGATGCGCCTCATCCGCCGGGGTCAGCACCTCCGACTCGTCGATATAGTCCACGCCGATGGCCTGCAGCACCCGCGCCTCGGCGAAATGACCGATCCGGCACTTGGCCATCACCGGGATCGACACCGCCGCGATGATCCCGTCGATCATGTCCGGGTCACTCATCCGGGCCACCCCGCCCTGCGCCCGGATATCGGCCGGCACCCGCTCCAGCGCCATCACCGCCACCGCACCCGCGTCCTCAGCGA
>JASHQP010000647.1 GCA_030039095.1 Streptosporangiaceae bacterium | reverse complement strand
GGCAGCGGGTTCGGCACGATGATGTCCACGTGCGCCCACTCCTGCCGCACGGCGAGCAGCACCAGCCCGGCCCCGGCCGCTCCCAGCAGCAGCAGGAAAGCCAGCTCCCGCCGTCCGGTAGAACGAGCCCGTGCCGCGGGCTCTCCCGCTGCCATCTGCGGCACCTCCCTGCGATCGAGACCCGTCTGGGCCGCGCTGACCTCGTCGTCAGCATAGGCTCGCCGCGCTGGCGCGCTGCAGGCCGGGCACGGGACGCAGCGGGGCACGGCTCTGGGCATTCCCAGGGTGCCCGCGGTGGCCTACGATGTCGCGATGACGTACGCCAGGGATGAGCGCGTTGCCCTCTGCGCGTTGCTCGACGAGGCCGGCCCCCGGGAGCCGACCTTGTGCGAGGGATGGGCCACCCTGGATCTCGCCGCCCACCTGGTGCTCAGGGAACACCGGCCCGATGCCGGGGCCGGCCTGCTCGGGGGCCCGCTCGCCGCGTACACGGCCGCGGTCCAGCGCAAGCTGGCCGAGCGGAACTCCTATCAGCGGCTGGTGCAGATGATAAGGAGCGGCCCGCCGCGTCTGTCCGTGTTCGGGTTCCCCGGCATGGACGAGCGCCTCAACGCCGTCGAGTTCTTCGTGCACCACGAGGACGTGCGCCGGGCCCAGCCGGGCTGGGAGCCGCGAAAGCTCGACCAGGGCCTGTCCGAGGAGCTCTGGCACCGGCTGGGGATGGCCAGGTTCATCCTGCGCAAGGCGCCGGTCGGCGTGGAACTGGTCAGGGACGACGAGCCCGGGCCGACCGAGTCGGGCGTGCCCCGGATCCGGATCACCGCCAAGGCGCGGACCCCGGTCGTGACCGTGATCGGCCCGCCGGCCGAGCTGACCATGTGGGTGTTCGGCCGGACCGCGGCGGCCCGGGTGAGGCTCGACGGCAGCGAGGCGGCCGTCGGCGCGCTCGAGACGGCAAACTGGCAGCTGTAGAACCGGCCCGGGATTTTACCGGCCGTCAACACCGTATCCAATCACGGAATTGTTACGGATTCCACTGCCAATGGTTAATTCTGCCTGAACGCGAGGCGGCTGAATCCCTCTACAGAAATTCCCTCTCCGGCTGCCTACCGTTCATTCATCGGATAGTAATAGAAAACCTTATAGGTACCTTTTATTCACCTTTTCCCGCAACGATGCTCGCGTCCCTGACCCAACGTGGTCATGCATGTCAGAGGGGGAAAGGTGCGAATAAAGAAGACAGGCGCCGCCGCCGTGGCCGCGCTCGGCTGCGTGGCGCTGGCCGCCGGATGCAGCAGCGGCGGATCAAGCAGCACCGCCAGTAAGTCAGCGAACTGGGCGACGGCGACGTCCGCCGCAGCCGGCGGAGGAATGCCCGCGCTCGTGAAGGCTGCGGAGAAAGAGGGACACCTCAACGTCATCACGCTGCCGAGCAATTGGGCCAATTACGGCACAATTATGAAGGACTTCAGCGCGAAGTACCACATCAAGATCACCGACGCCAACCCCGAGGGCTCCAGCGGGCAGGAGATCACCGCCGTGCAGCAGCTCGAGGGCCAGAGCCGCGCACCCGACGTGGTCGACGTCGGCACGCCGTTCGCTGTCGAGGGCGCCAACGACCACCTGTGGGCTCCGTACAAGGTCGCGACGTGGAGCAGCATCCCGTCCAACGCGAAGGACCCCAACGGCGACTGGTACGCGGACTACGGCGGCTACGTGGCCATCGGCTACAACCCGGCCAGGGTGAAGGTCGCGCCGACCTCGTTCGCCAGCCTGGACAACCCGGCCTACAAGAACATGATCGGCCTCAACAACAGCCCGACAACGGCTGGCGCGGCGTTCGCCGCCGTCTACGCCGCGGCGCTGGCGAACGGCGGGTCGTTCGGCAACATCGAGCCGGGCATCAAGTACTTCGCCCACCTGAAGCAGATCGGCAACTTCGTGCCGACCGCGATCGGCGGGCCGACCACGGTGCAGAACGGCACCACGCCGATCCTGATCTGGTGGGACTACCTGCTGGCCTCCGAGGTCAAGCCCGTCGTCCCCGGCTTCAAGATCATTATCCCGTCGGACTCGACCTACGCCTCCTACTACGACCAGGCGATCAGCGCGACCGCGCCGGACCCGGCTGCCGCCCGGCTGTGGGAGGAGTACCTCTACTCGACCACGGGCCAGAACCTGTGGCTGGCTGGCTTCGCCCGACCGATCGAGCTGCCCACGCTGGTCGCCAACGGCACCGTGGACAAGACCGCGTACGCGGAACTGCCCCCGGCCCCATCTGGTGCACTGACGTTCCCGACCGACGCCCAGTCGGCTCAGGCCGAGAACGTCGTCAGCCAGAACTGGGCCTCGCAAGTCGGGTAGCCGATGGCCGATTCCGCGACCCCGGCCGCGGTCCCGGAGGTTATCGCCTCCGGGACCCGGCCCAGCCGGGTCACCACGTTGCTGCGCGGCTCGCTCAGGTGGCTGGGGGTTGTGCCGTTCGGTGTCTACATCACCCTGGGCCTGATCGCGCCCACGATCGCGATCGCTGTCGCCTCGTTCCAGAACTCCAGCGGCGGGTTCGTGCAGGCCCCCAGCGGGTTCACGTGGAGCAACATCGACACCGCGCTGCACGGCACGTACCTGCTGGGCCTGAAGACGTCCATCCTGCTGTCGATCGCCACGGCGATCGTGCCGGGGATCTTCGGGCTGCTGATCGCGTATGCGATCTACACGGCCAGGCGCGGCAACCTGCTCCGGCAGGTCGTGATCACCGCGTCCGGCGTGTTCGCCAACTTCGGCGGCGTGCCGCTGGCGTTCCTGTTCATCGCGACGCTCAGCACCACCGGCATCGTCACCGGGTGGATCAAGAACATCTTCGGCGTCGACATCTGGGACCACGGCTTCACGCTGTACAACGCGACCGGCGTGTTCTTCGTGTACATGTACTTCCAGATCCCGCTCATGGTCCTGGTGATCCTGCCCGCCCTGGAGGGGCTGCGGCCGGCCTGGCGCGAGGCGGCGCAGAACATGGGCGCGGGGACGTGGCAGTACTGGCGTTACGTGGGCGGCCCGGTGCTGCTCCCGTCGTTCCTCGGCTGCCTGCTGCTGCTGTTCGGCAGCGCGTTCTCCGCTTACGCCACCGCGGAGGCGCTGTCCGGCGGCACGATCGCGCTGACCCCGATCCAGATCGGGGCGCTGCTGAACGGCAACGTGCTCGCCGGCAAGGAGAACCTCGGCTACGCCCTCGGCCTGATCATGGTGGTGATCATCGCGATCGTCATGGTTATCTACGCGATTCTGCAGCGGAGGGCGGCGAAATGGCTGCGGTAGCGAGGGGGACGCGGGTGGCCGCGGAGACGAGGAAGCCACGATGGCTGCGGTAGCGAGCGCCGAGGCCCCGGCGCAGGCACCCACGCCGCTCGCGGGGCCTGCCCGCAGGCGAAGCTACCCGGTCTGGCGATGGGTGATCCTGCTGCTCGCCGGCGCGTACTTCCTGATCCCGCTATACGCGGCGCTGCGGTTCGCCGGCGCGAAGGCGTTCCCCGGCATCTTCGGGCAGCCGGGGTTCTTCTCCGCGATCGGGCTGTCACTGCGGCTCGCGGTGATCACCACGGTCATCACGCTGGTGCTGATGGTGCCCACCACCGTCTACGTGCACCTGCGGCTGCCGGCGATCCGGCGGCTGATGGAGGCGGTCACGATCCTGCCGATCGTCATCCCGCCGATCGTGCTGATCATCGGTGTGCTGAAGGTGGCGCCGGGCTTCCTGCTCGGCACGCCGTATCTGCTCGCGCTCGTCTACGTCATCCTCGCGATGCCGTTCGCATACCGCTCGCTCGATGCGGGCCTGCGGTCGTTCGGCCTGAGGACCATGGTCGAGGCGTCGAACTCGCTCGGCGCGGGCTGGCCGGCCACGCTCTGGCGGGTCGTGCTGCCGAACATCGGGACCGCGATCCTGTCCGCCACCGTGCTGACCGTCGCGCTGGTGCTCGGCGAGTTCACGATGGCCAGCCTGGCCCTGTACGTGACGTTCCCGGTGTGGATCGTGCAGTTCGAGCAGAACAGCGGGCCGGTGTCGGTCGCGGCGTCGCTGCTCGCGCTGTTCGTGACCTGGATCCTGCTGATGATCATCGTGGTCGTCGGCGGCCGGGGTGCACGCAGGCGCGGCGGATCCCAGGTGGCGCTGTTCAGCGTCGCCCGGCAGGACTTCAGTCGAAACATGGGGGAACCGGAATGACCACGAACAAGGCGGCGGGCCAGCAGGCAGAGGACGGCGTCATCGGCGCCGCCCCCCACTCCCAACCCCCCACCCGCCCGTCCATTCCCCCTTCACTGGCCCTCTCCACTACCGCGCCGCCGGCGGGCTCGCCGGTGGCACTGACGGACCTCAGCCGCTCCTTCGGCGCCGTGCGCGCCCTCGCCGGCCTGTCGCTGGAGATCGCGCCGGGAGAGCTGGTGGCGCTGCTGGGCCCGTCCGGGTGCGGCAAGACCACGGCGCTGCGCATCCTGGCCGGCTTCGAGGCGGCCGATACCGGTTCGGTCAGCGTCGACGGCAAGGACATCTCCCGGATCCCGGCGGCCAGGCGGGACATGGGCATGGTGTTCCAGAGCTACAGCCTGTTCCCGAACATGACAGCTCTGGACAACGTGGGCTTCGGCCTGCGGATGCGCAAGCAGCGCGGGACGCGGCGCGGCCAGCGCGCCGCCGAGCTGCTGGACATGGTGGGCCTGACCGACCAGGCCAGGAAGTACCCGCACCAGATGTCCGGCGGCCAGCAGCAGCGCGTGGCCCTGGCCCGGGCCCTGGCCATCGAGCCGCGAGTGCTGCTGCTCGACGAGCCGCTGTCGGCGCTGGACGCCAAGGTGCGGCTGCAGCTGCGCGAGCAGATCCGCGCGCTGCAGCAGCGGCTGGGCACCACCACGCTGTTCGTCACCCACGACCAGGAAGAGGCCCTGTCGATGGCCGACCGGGTCGGCGTGATGAAGGACGGCAGGCTCGAGCAGGTGGCCGAGCCCAGCCAGCTCTACGATCAGCCCGCGACCGCGTTCGTGGCCGAGTTCGTCGGCACCATGAACCGGATACCGGGAGAGCTGCAGGGCGGCAGCGATGTCGGCGCGCTCGGCTCGGTCGTCCCGGTCCGCGGCGACACCGCCGCGGGTCTGTCCGGAGAGGTCGACGTGCTGGTCCGCCCCGAGGGCCTGGAGATGGCCGTGCAGGCCGCCGGCAACGGCATCGTCAGCCACAAGACGTTCCTCGGCTCCGTGACCAGGGTCAGCGTGATGCTGTCCGGGGACGTGAGCGTGAAGATCGACCAGCCCAGCTCCGTGGCAGCCGCCATGTCGCCCGGGACGTCGGTCCAGGTGAGCCTGCCAGGGCTGCCGGTCCTCGTCGCCGAGCGCAGGTGACCGCGGATCCGCTGACCGCCGCGCGCCGGAGCCGCGGCCGGCGGGAGTTACCCGGCGGCCACGCGGTCCAACGGGAACGGCGGCGGCAGCCGCAGGTCGGCGTTGCGGTCGCCGGTCACGCCGGACCGGGTGGAGTCGGCGCCGATGACCGGCATGTTCGCGGCCAGCTCCCGGTGCAGCGCGGCGAGGTCGTCGATCGTCTGCAGCGACCCGGGGACCAGCGGTGCGTCGTGGTCGACCATCGTGCAGACGATCGACAGGTGCCCGCCGGCGTCGACGATCTCGACCAGCCGCGTCTGGCACGGCCAGTCCACGACCGAGCAGGTGGTGACCTCCCAGAAGCCGCGGGCCGGGTCGCCCGGGTCACGGCGGGCACGGACCGCGTTGGTGTGCGTGTGGCCGTTCAGCCACAGCACCACGTTGCCGAACCGGTGCAGCAGGGCGAGCAGCCCGGCGGCACCGAGGTGCGGCTCCCCGCCCAGCCCGGACGCCCGGGAGTTGTCCAGGGTGTCGACCCCGTGATGCGAGAGCAGGATGACGAGCCGGTCGGAGTTTCCGGTGCGTACCTCGCGTCCGTCCGGCCCGCGATAGGACGAGTGCACCTCGGCGAGGCGCTCGGTGAGCCACCGGGCCTGGTCGGCGTCGACGCAGCCCGCCGCTCCCCCGGCGGAGCAGCTCGTGTCCAGCGCGATCAGCCGCGCGGCCGGCGTGTCATAGGCGTAGTACGCGGTGCCGTCGAGCCGGTTGCGCTCGGTGAACCCGTGCCCGGCCGGCCGCGCGGCACGCCCGAAGTGTGCCGCGACGAACTCGCGCTTGGTCACCGGCCTGCGTCCCGGATCCGCGGTGACCTCGAGCGACGGCCCGGCCATGAACGCCTCCGGCCGCTCGGTGAACAGCTCGAGCGCGCGGTTGTGGTCGAAGTCGCCGGGCAGCGACACCGGCTTCCTGCCGCCGGTCAGCGCGGCGGCCAGCTCCGGGGTCACCACCCCGACGCCCTGGTTCAGCGCCTCGTGGTTGCCGAAGCAGGACAGCCAGGGAATCGCCAGCCCGCCGGCGGAGAACTCCTGCATCGCGCGCTTCAGCAGCCCGGGATGGCGCGGGAAGCCGAGCTCGCGGCTGAACAGGTCGCCGTCCTCGGCACCGTCCGGCTTCCAGAAGATGTCGTCGGGCCACTCCAGCGCCTGCACGCCGGTGTAGCCCGCCGCACCGGAGCCCGGCCGCACGACGCCGCCGTCGAACAGCGCAAGGAACGCCTGCGTCTCGTTCCACTGGGCGTTGTCGATCGCGTCGCCGGTCGTCACCGCGAGGTCGGGCGCCGCCCCGGTGACGGGGCCGCGTACGCCGTTGATCGTGCGCAGCGTGGCGTCGATCGCGTGGGCGGTGAGCGCCTCCTGCGGGCGCTGCACGGGCACGATCTCGGCGTACCGCGGGTCGGCGAAGTAGCGGTTCAGGAACTCGAACCTGGCCGGCGACTGGACGTCGGCGAGCTGGAGGTCCGTGATGTGCGCCAGGCAGAGGAGCGGGCGCGCGGTGGCGGCAGCGGGCGCCTGCCCGGCCCCATGGAAGTCCTCGCGCACCAGGTGAGGCTCGCCGTCGATGATCCGGACGGCCCGGTATCTCGCGCTGGCCCCGTGGCGCAGCACTGACCCGGCCCCCAGGCGGCGATCGGTGGTCAGCAGCGGATGCCGCCCGCTCACGCCGTGCCCCCTGCCGGGTTTCGGCTCACGCCGTGCCCCATGGCTCGCCTTCGGCTCACGCGTCGGCCTCGGCGGCGGGCGCCGCGTCCGCGGACACCAGCACCGGATCCGGCCGGATCGTCAGCGAGACCCTGCTGCCCGCGGGCAGCTCGACGGCGTCGGCGGTGCTGAGCTGGGCCATGATCGTGGTGTCGCCAAGGTCGACCGTGACCCGGCTGGTCGCGCCCAGGAACGTGGAGGCGATCACGGTGCCGGTCAGCGGCCCGGAGTCGCCCGAGCTGTCCGACGCCAGCGTGACCGCCTCGGGCCGGACCAGCGCAACGGCCGGGCCCGGCGCGGTGGAGATGTCCACCAGCGGCAGATCGCGGCCGCGCACGGTGACCGTGGACCCGCTGACCGTGCCCGCCAGCCGGTTGGTCAGGCCGACGAACTCGGCCACGAACGAGGTCGCCGGGCGCGAGTAGACCTCGACCGGCGGCGCGAGCTGCTCGATCCGGCCTTCCTGCATCACGCCGACGCGGTCCGAGATCGCCAGCGCCTCCTCCTGGTCGTGCGTGACGAACAGCGTCGTGATCCCCACGTCGAGCTGGATCCGGCGGATCTGGTCCCGCAGCTGCGCCCGCACCTTGGCATCCAGCGCCGACAGCGGCTCGTCGAGCAGCAGCACCTGCGGCTCGATGGCCAGGGCGCGTGCCAGGGCGACGCGCTGCTGCTGGCCGCCGGAGAGCTGGTGCGGGTACCGGTCGGCCTGGGTGGCCAGGCCGACGAGCTCCAGCATGTCCAGGGCCTTGCGGTCCCGCTGCGCCGGGCCGGTCCGGCGCAGCCGCAGTCCGAACGCCACGTTCTGCCGCGCGGTCATGTGCGGGAACAGCGAGTAGGCCTGGAAGACCATGCCCATGTCGCGCTTGCTGGCAGGCAGCCGGGTGACGTCGGTCCCGCCGACGGTGATCTGGCCGGTGTCGGCGTCCTCGAGCCCGGCCAGCAGCCGCAGCGTGGTGGTCTTGCCGCAGCCCGACGGGCCCAGCAGGGTGACGAGCTCGCCCGCGTGCACGGTGAGGTCGAGCCCGTCCAGCGCGATTACCGGGCCGTACCGGCGGCTCAGCCCCTCCATGCGGACCTCGACGGCGGCCCTGCTGACCGAGTTCTGCGTGCTGGTCTGTGGCGAAGTCACGTGCCCTACCTCATCCCGCGCCGTCGCCGGCGCCCAGCGTAGGAAATGATCAACAGGAGCAGGAAGGTGAAGATCAGTGCGGCCAGCGAGGTCGAGAAGATGACCGAGGCGTTCGGCGTGCTCCGGTCGATCGAGTAGAGCTCGACCTGCAGGTTGTTGTACAGCAGCGTGTAGGCGATCGTGAACTCGCCGAGCGCCAGCGCGGCCGACAGCAGCAGCGCGTTCAGGATCGCCTGCCACATGTTCGGCGCGATCACCCGGAACATCACCGTGAACCAGCTCGCGCCCAGGCTGCGGGCGGCCTCGGACAGCGTCTTGACGTCGAGCGCGTTCAGCCCGGCGGCCAGCGCCCGGTACGCGTACGGCAGAGCCAGGATCACGTAGGCCCAGAACAGCATCAGTGCGGACAGCTCGACGTGCCTGATCTTGTTGTAGACCGGGGCCAGCCCGACCACCAGCACGATCGCCGGGATCGTCAGCGGCAGCAGGCAGAGGAACTCGAACGCCCGGCTGATCCACTGCACCCGCAGCCGGATCCAGATCATGGTCGGGACCAGCAGCGCCAGCGTGACCACGCTGGTCGCCACGCCGAGCTCCAGGCTGATCTCGACGGCGGACAGCAGCGGCGGCGGCCCCTGGTAGGAGACGATCTGCGACCACGCGGCGCCCGACCAGGTGCCGAGCGTGGCGCCCTCGAACGAGAACCGGAGCATCGCCAGCAGCGGCAGCAGGAAGAACAGCGCGAAGAACGTGAACACCACGTACCGGAACGCGTTCAGCCGCCTGCGCCGCCCGGCCTGCATGCCGCGCGGGCGCCTGGCCGCTGCGGCCAGCGGCGCCTCGCCGACGGAGGTTACCGCAGCCATCGCGCCGCCCGGCGCTGCAGGAGTGCATACCCGGTCATGATGATGGCCACCATGATGATCATCCCCAGCGCGAGAACGTCGGCCTGGTTCACGTTGCTGAGGCCGACCTCGCTGTTGATCGCGAGATAGATCTGCTGCGGAACGATGTACGCGATCTGGTTCTCCCACGCCACGATCGTGGCGAAGGCCGACAGCGCGTTCGCGAACAGCAGCAGCGCCGCGCCGAAGAACGCGGGGGCCAGCAGCGGCCCGCCCACGTACCGCCAGTACTGCCACGACGAGGCGCCCAGGCTGTCCGAGGCCTCCCGCCACTGCAGCTTCAGTCCGTCGATGGCGGGCAGGAAGACCAGCACCATGAGCGGGACCTGGAAGTACGTGTAGATGACCGCGATGCCCCACGGGAAGCTGTAGAACCAGCTCGCGTGCATCAGCAGGCCGACCGGCCCGATCAGCACCACGAACGCGAACGCCAGCGTCACGCCGCCGAACTGGGCCAGCACGCCCGAGACCGCGATGTAGAGCCGGCGCACCGCGCCGTCCGGGTCGCCCGACGCGATCGCGTAGGCCAGGATCGCGCCCAGCACGGCACCGAACACCGAGGAGACCAGGCACAGCTCGAGCGAGCCGGTGAAGTAGCTGCGCTCGGGCGACTCGAACGGCGTCGCGAGGCTGGACAGGTTCAGCGCGCCGCTCGGGCTCCGGACGGAATTGACCACCACGATCCCGGTCGGCAGCAGCAGGAAGATCCCGACGTAGACGAGGAACGGCGTGGTGCCGAGCCAGGCAGGAAGCCGCAGCCGGCGCCCGGCCCTCACGGGCCGGGCGCCGGTCTCGGTTGCCGCGGTGACAGCCACCATGCCTCGCTAGCTGACGGCCTTGGCCCAGTTGGCGGCCAGGTAGTTGGCGGCGTCGGTGGACTGAGCCTGGGTGAGGAACACCGGTGTCCCTGTCACCGGCGGCAGTTTCGACGCCGCCGCGGAGTCGATCGAGCCGTTGGAGGTCATGGCCTGCTGCTCCACCGGCCGCGCGCCGCCCTTCAGCCACAGGTTCTGCCCGCCGTCGGCGGCCTGGGAGTAGAGGAACTCCTCCCACAGCCTCGCGGCGGCCGGGTGCGGCGCGTTCTTGTTGATGGCCTGGGCGTAGTAGCCGCCCAGGACGGCGTTCGGTGGGATGAACACCTTCCAGTTCGGGACGCCCACGTAGCTGGGCAGGTTCAGGTAGTCCCAGTT
>JASHQP010000646.1 GCA_030039095.1 Streptosporangiaceae bacterium | reverse complement strand
GCAGCACGCCGCGAGCGCCCGGGGGAGCGGGGGCGCCGGGCGCCAGGCCCGGGCCGCGGCAGCAGCCGAGAAGGAGCAGCGCGGCCAAGCGCCGTCCCACGGGCAAGAAGAAGCGCCGGTAGGCCCCGACCGTGTCCAGCGGCCTCGCGCCATGGGCGGCGGCAGGCTCCGGCCTGCCCGGCCTGATCGGCGCCAACATCCGGGACATACCCGACTACCCGCAGCCCGGGATCGTGTTCAAGGACATCACCCCGCTGCTGGCCGACGGTGAGGCGTTCGCCGCGGTGGTGGACGCGATGGCGGACGGGAGCAGAGAGGGCGGGCAGGGCCGGGAGGGCGTCAGGATCGACAAGGTGGTCGGGATCGAGGCGCGCGGTTTCATCCTGGCCGCCCCGGTGGCGTGCCGCTTGCGGGCCGGCTTCGTCCCGGTCCGCAAGCAGGGCAAGCTTCCGGCTGAGACCCTGGGCGAAACGTACGAGCTCGAGTACGGCACCGCCTCGGTGGAGGTACACGTCGACGCGTTCCGCCCGGGTGAACGGGTGCTGATCGTCGACGACGTCCTGGCCACCGGAGGCACCGCGGCGGCGTCGGTGAGCTTGGTCCGCCGCAGCGGCGCCGAGGTCGCAGCGGTCTCGGTTCTGCTGGAACTCGGCTTCCTCGGCGGCCGCGCCAGGCTGCCCGGCGTGGAGGTCCGCTCGCTGCTGGTGGTGTGACCAGCGTCACGGGCCGCGAGGAGGCGGACACGTCATGGATCGCCCGCCGATAGACTGGTTACTTCGGCGGACGTGAGGAGCGTATGTGGCCGGTGACGTAGCGACGGCTAAGGCGGCCGGAACCGACGTCACCCGGGTCGATGCTGAGCAGCAGGACCAGTCCGAGCCAGAGCTGCAGGCGGCGGAGAACGGGGTGACGTCCCCCCCGGCCGCGCCCGACGAGGCGCGGCCCGTGGCTGCCCCTGCGCCCGGCGACGCCCAGCCACGCGACGGCGGCGGCACAGCGCCCGACGGTGCCCGAGACGCTGCCCCGCCTGACGCCGGTGAGCAGGCCGCGGAGCCACCGGGCGGCGGCGACGCGCCGGCCTCTGCTTCGGACACGGCCCTCGCCCCGGATGCACCGGCGGGCAAGGGCACATCGTCTGCCAGGAGCCGTTCCGCCAAGAACCGGCCCGCGAAGAACCCCTCCGGCCGGTCCCGCAGCGGGTCCTCGCCCGCCCGGGGTGTCATCGGCGGTGTTCTGCCGGTGCGCACGGGTTCGTCGGGCGACACGAGCGCGGCGGCCGCCGGGACCGCCGCCGTCCGCCGCAGGCTGGCCAGGCTCGGTGCGCCACGGGGCGGCGGGGCCAACCCGGTGCTCGAGCCGCTGATCAAGACCGTCCGCGCCACGCACCCCAAGGCCGACGTGCGGCTGATCGAGCGCGCCTACGAGATCGCCGCTCAGCAGCACGCGGGCCAGTTCCGAAAGAGCGGCGACCCGTTCATCACGCACCCGCTCGCCGTGACCACGATCCTCGCCGAGCTGGGCATGAACTCGGAGACGCTGTGCGCGGCCCTGCTGCACGACACCGTCGAAGACACCGAGTACACGCTGCCCGAGCTGCGCAAGGAGTTCGGTGACGACGTCGCCACGCTCGTCGACGGGGTGACCAAGCTCGACAAGGTCAAGTACGGCGACGCAGCGCAGGCCGAGACGGTCCGCAAGATGGTCGTCGCGATGTCCCGCGATATCAGGGTCCTCGTGATCAAGCTGGCGGACCGGCTGCACAACATGCGCACACTGCGCTATCTGCCGCGCGAGAAGCAGGAGCAGAAGTCACGCGAGGTGCTCGAGATCTTCGCGCCGCTGGCGCACCGGCTCGGCATGAACAACGTGAAGTGGGAGCTCGAGGACCTCGCGTTCTCCACGCTGTTCCCCAAGCGCTACGACGAGATCGCCCGCCTGGTGTCGGAGCGCGCGCCCCGCCGCGACGTGTTCATGCAGGACGTCATCGACCTGGTCTCGGCGGACATGGGCGCGGCCAAGATCAAGGCGTTCGTGACCGGCAGGCCGAAGCACTACTACTCGGTCTACCAGAAAATGATTGCCCGGAATGTCGGCTTCGACGACATCTACGACCTCGTCGGCATCCGCGTCCTCGTCGACTCGGTGCGCGACTGCTACGCGGCACTCGGCACGGTGCACGCCCGGTGGAACCCGGTGCCCGGGCGGTTCAAGGACTACATCGCGATGCCGAAGTTCAACCTGTACCAGTCGCTGCACACGACGGTGATCGGGCCCGAGGGCAAGCCGGTCGAGCTGCAGATCAGGACCTGGGGCATGCACCGCCGCGCCGAGTACGGCGTGGCCGCGCACTGGAAGTACAAGGAAGAGACGACCACGGGCGGCGGCCGCGGCACCGCGGGCCTGGCCTGGCTGCGGCAGCTCGTCGACTGGCAGCGGGAGACCGCCGACCCGGCCGAGTTCCTCGACTCGCTGCGCTTCGACCTCGGCGCCGCCGAGGTGTACGTGTTCACCCCGCGGGGCGAGGTGATCGCGCTGCCGCAAGGCGCGACGCCCGTGGACTTCGCGTACGCGATCCACACGGAGGTGGGTCACCGGACGATCGGCGCCCGGGTCAACGGCCGCCTGGTCGCGCTGGAGAGCCAGCTGAACAACGGTGACACCGTGGAGATCTTCACCTCCAAGGCACAGGACGCCGCGCCCAGCCGGGACTGGCTGCAGTTCGTCAAGAGCGCTCGCGCCAGGAACAAGATCAGGCACTGGTTCTCCAAGGAGCGCAGGGAGGCGGCCGCCGAGACCGGCAAGGCCTCGATAGCCCGGGCCATGCGCAAGCAGAACCTGCCTCTGCAGCGCCTGGCCACCGCTGACGCGCTGCTCTCGGTCGCGCGCGATCTGCGCTACGCGGACCTGACGGCGCTGTACACGGCGGTCGGCGAGGGCCACGTCAGCGCCCAGTCGGTGGTGAGCAAGCTGGTCAGGTCGGCGGGCGGGATCGCCGGAGCGCAGGAGGACCTCGCCGAGACGACGCTGCTGACGCGCGCGCCGAAGCCGCCCCCGGCGGGTGACTCCGGCGTGGTCGTCGAGGGCGCCGCCGACGTCTGGGCACGCCTGTCCAAGTGCTGCACGCCGGTGCCCGGAGACTCCATCACCGGCTTCGTGACCCGCGGCAACGGCGTCAGCGTGCACCGCGCGGACTGCGTCAACCTCCACCACCTGCTCGAATCCCAGCCCGAACGCCTCGTGAACGTGCACTGGTCGCCGCGTGAGGGCTCGATGTTCCTCGTGGCGATCCAGACCGAGGCCCTGGACCGCACCGGCCTGCTCTCCGACGTCACCCGGGCGATCTCGGACCAGCACGTGAACATCCTGTCCGCGTCGGTGACCACGACCAGGGACCGGGTCGCGGTCAGCAGGTTCACCTTCGAGATGGGGGACCCCAAGCACCTCGGCCACGTGCTGCGCGCGGTCCGCTCCGTCGACGGCGTCTACGACGTCTACCGGATAACGAATTAGCTGTGCTTCCCTCGGGGGGACGACCCCCCCAGACCCCCCCGGCATGCCATCCGCTCGGGCCAGCCTCCGGCCGACCGTCGTGGCTGTCCTGGCTGACGCCCTTCCTGAGCTGGCCCTTAGCCTGATAGTTCCGCGAGGGTGCGTTCGGCTTCGGCCAGCCATGAGCGGCGCGCCGCGAGCGCCTCCTCGGCCTGCTCCTGTACCTTGGCGTCCCCGCTGGCCTGTGCCCGGGACAGCTGGCCCTCGAGCTGGCTGATCGCCGACCGGATCTGCTCCACCGTTCCCCTGGCCCGCGACAGCGCCTCGGGGTTGGACCGGCGCCACTGCGAGTCCTCGGCCCGGCGGACGGCCTCCTCGACCCGCCGCAGCCCGCCTTCCAGCCGCTCGTGTGAGTCCCGCGGCACCGAGCCCGCATGCTCCCAGCGTTCCTGGATGCCGCGCAGCGTGGCGCGGGCGGCACGCGGGTCGGTGACCGGCAGCAGCTTCTCGGCCTCGGCCAGCAGCCGCGTCTTGACGGCCGCGTGCTCGCGCAGCTCGGCGTCCTTGGCGTGCAGCACCTGGGACCTGGCCTGGAAGAACGTGTCCTGCGCGGTCTTGAACCGGGTCCACAGTTCCTCCTCGGCCGCCCGGTCGGCCCGGCCCGCTTCCTTCCAGGACCGCATCAGCTCGCGGAACGCCGACGCCGTGGGCCCCCAGTCCGTCGACGACGCGAGCGCCTCGGCCTCGGCGGCGAGCTTCTCCTTGCGCTGCCTGGCCTCCTCGCGCTCCTCCTCGAGGCCGGCGAAATACGCCTTGCGGCGCTTTGTGAATGCGTTCCGTGCCGCGGACAGCCGCTTCCACAGCGCGGTCTCGGTGGCCCGGTCGCCGCGCGGCGCGGCCTTCCACTCATCGAGCAGCTGGCGCATCCGCTCGCCGCTGATCTTCCAGTGCGTCGCCTCGGCCGCGATCTGCTCGGCCTCGGCGACGATGCGCTCCTTGGCCTCGAGGGCCTGGCTGCGGGCCTGCTCCCGGGCCGCTTTGTGCTCTTCGCGGCGGTGATCGACCAGCCCGGTCAGGGCCTCGAGCCTGGTGTGCAGCCCGTCCAGGTCGCCGACCGCGTGCGCGTCGGCCACCGCGGCGAGCAGGCGGCTGATCGACGCCTGCGCATGAGCAGGCGAGAGGTCCGTGGTCGAGATCCGCTGCTCGAGCAGGCTGATCTCCGTCTCCAGCGCCGCGTACTTGCGCTGGAAGAACGCGAGGGCCTCGTCGGGGCTCCCGGCCTGCCACGAGCCCACCACCCGCTCGCCCTCGGCGGTACGCACGTAGACGGTGCCATCGTCGGCTACCCTGCCCCACGCTTCGCTGGCCGTGCTCACCGCGAACCTCCTGCTCCGCGCTGGTCCGGAGGGCTACCCGCCGGACTCCCCGCCAGCCGGCGGGGAATGTCGCTCAGTCGTGCCTTTATGTCTGCTATGTCTGCTTGACGGTCACGCTCTCTATTTGGACCTTCTCCTTGGGGGCCCCGCCGCCTCCCGAGCTGAGCGGCGGGCCATATCCGGCCTTGGCCACAGTCTGGAGGATATTGAGCCCGCTTACGATCTTCCCGAACGGGGTGTAATCGGGTGGTAGCGGTGAGTCCTTGTAAACGAGGAAGAACTGGCTGCCGTTGCTGTCCGCCTCCCCGGAGACGTTGGCCATCGCCACCGTTCCCGCGGTGTAGGTGGCGCCGGTGAGGTTCTCGCTCGCGAACCCGTAGCCAGGGCCGCCGCTGCCCTTGCCGGTCGGGTCGCCGCACTGCAGCATGTACGGGTTGGCGGTGCTCAGGCGGAAGCACGGGGTGTCGTTGTAGAAGGCCGCCTCGGCCAGGTGCACGAACGAGTTCACCGTGCACGTGGCCTTGCTGTTCAGCAGGTCGATCACGATCGCGCCACGGTTGGTGGTGATCGTCGCTGTGTACGTCGCCTTGTAGTCCGGCGTGGCCGGGGGCAGGCTCACCTTGCGCGCAGCGGTCCCGGCCGCCGTGTAGACGCAGTGCGTCGCGGGCTCGGCGACCGTCGGGCTCGGCGTCGGGCTGGCGCTCGCGCTCGGCGTGGCCTTGGGCGTCGTCGACGAGCCCGAAGAGGTGCCGGCCAGCAGCACGCCGCCGATGGACAGCCCGGCCACGACGACGACCGCGGTGACCGCCACGGTCCACCGCCGCGCCCGCCGGTCCCGCTGAACCTGCCGTGCCAGCCGCCGCTCGTATCGTTCCGCGGCAAGTTTGCGCTGGCGCTGCTTCTTACCCGCCACGCCGTCGGTCCTCCTGTATCGCCCGGATCCTGAGTAAAGTGATCAGCGAAACTTCGCGAATCGTACCTGCGTAAAGCCACTATCGGCGCGACCGTTATCTGTTCGCCGCACCAACCGCGTCCTGTCCGTGTCCTGACCGGCCCACCGCGGCCTCCCGGGCCGGGCGCCGATAGCCTGTACGCACACCATCAGCGTCCGCGCCCTGAGGAGGCCAGCCGTGCTGATCGCCGGTTTCCCGGCCGGCTCGTTCGCCGCGAACTGCTACCTGGTCGCGGCCGGGCCGGGGGAGCAGTGCCTGATTATCGACCCTGGCCAGGACGCTGAGCAGGGCATCAACGAGATTGTCGACCGGTACCGGCTGCAGCCCGCCGCCGTCCTGCTCACCCACGGCCACGTCGACCACATATGGTCGGTGGCGCCGGTGTGCGGTGCCACCGGCATACCGGCCTTCATCCACCCAGCCGACCGCGCCCTGCTCACCGACCCGGCCCGCGGCCTGACGTTGCGGCCCGGACAGCAGCTGTTCGGCGGGATCACGTTCAGCGAGCCCGACGACGTGCGGGAACTGACCGACGGCGCGGTGCTCGACCTGGCCGGCGTCCGGGTGGTCGTGGACCACGCGCCGGGGCACACGCCCGGCTCGGTGACGTTCCGGCTGCCGCCCGCCGGGGACCCGGGGACCATGTTCAGCGGTGACCTGCTGTTCGCCGGGTCGATCGGCCGGACCGACCTGCCCGGCGGCGATCACGCGACGATCCTCGACAGCCTGGCCAGGGTCTGCCTGCCGCTGCCCGACGAGACCGAAGTGCTCTCCGGGCACGGGCCCGCGACCACCATCGGCGAGGAGCGCCGGTCCAACCCGTTCCTCGCCGGCCTCGGCGACGGCGGCACCTCCATCCCGACGATCCCGGGCGCGCGCCGCCCAACAGGACTCTAAGCATGATGCGGACACATGAAGCGGGGACGCTGCGCGCCTCGGACAGTGGCCTGAACGTGACGCTCGCGGGCTGGGTGGCCCGCCGCCGGGACCACGGCGGGGTGGTGTTCATCGACCTGCGGGACGCCAGCGGCATCGTGCAGGTGGTGTTCCGCGCCGAAGACGTCGCGCACGACCTGCGCGCCGAGTTCTGCGTCCTGGTGGCCGGGACCGTGCGGCGGCGGCCGGCGGGCAACGAGAACCCGGAACTCGCCACCGGCGAGATAGAGGTCGAGGTCAGCGACATCGAGGTGCTGTCGGAGTCCGACCCGCTGCCGTTCCAGATCGAGAACGACGCCGACCTGAACGAGGAGGTCCGGCTCCGCTACCGCTACCTCGACATCCGGCGGCCGGACATGGCGGCCGCGCTGCGCGCCCGGTCGCAGGCCGCGTACCTGGTCAGCGACGTCATGCGGGCACACAGGTTCGTCAACGTGGAGACGCCGTTCCTGACCCGGTCCACGCCCGAGGGAGCGCGCGACTTCCTGGTCCCGGTGCGGCTGCGCCCCGGCAACTGGTACGCGCTGCCGCAGTCGCCGCAGCTGTTCAAGCAGCTGCTGATGATCTCCGGCATGGAGCGCTACTACCAGCTGGTCCGGTGCTTCCGCGACGAGGACTTCCGGGCCGACCGGCAGCCCGAGTTCACCCAGATCGACATCGAGATGTCGTTCGTCACCCGCGAGGACGTCGTCGAGGTGGCCGAGGACCTGGTGGAGCGGCTCTGGGCGGAGATCGCCGGGTACCAGGTGCCGCGGCCGATCCCGCACATGACCTACGCCGACGCCATGGCCCGGTTCGGCTCGGACAAGCCCGACCTGCGGTTCGGCTGCGAGCTCGCCGACCTCACCGGCTACTTCGCGCAGACCGAGTTCCGGGTGTTCCAGGCACCGCACGTCGGGGCCGTGGTCATGCCGGGCGGCGCCGCGCAGACCCGCAAGGAGCTGGACGCCTGGCAGGACTGGGCCCGCTCGCGCGGCGCCAGGGGCCTGGCGTACGTGCTGCTCGGCGCCGACGGCCAGGTGTCCGACTCCGGCCCGGTGACCAGGCACCTGTCCGAGGCCGAGCGCGCCGGGCTGCCGGCCGCCGCCGGGGCCGGGCCGTCGGACTGCATCTTCTTCGCCGCCGGCCCGGCGAACGCCGCCCGCGAACTGCTCGGCGCGGCGCGCCTGGAGGTCGGGCACCGCTGCGGGCTCATCGACCCGTCGGCGTGGGCGTTCACCTGGGTCGTCGACGCGCCGATGTTCGAGGAAGACGGGTCCGGGGGCTGGACGGCCGTGCACCACCCGTTCACCGCGCCGCTGCCGGAGTGGGCGGACAAGTTCGCCGCCGAGCCCGGCGGCGCCCTGGCCGACGCGTACGACATCGTCTGCAACGGCACCGAGATCGGCGGCGGGTCGATCCGGATTCACCGCCCGGACATGCAGCAGCAGGTGTTCGACGTGATCGGGCTGTCCCGGGAGGAAGCGAAGTCGCAGTTCGGCTTCCTGCTCGACGCGCTGCGGTTCGGGCCGCCGCCGCACGGCGGCATCGCGTTCGGCTGGGACCGGCTGATGATGCTGCTGACCGGCCGGGACTCGATCCGCGACGTGATCGCGTTCCCCAAGGCCGCTTCGGGTGCGGACCCGCTGACCGGCGCGCCCACGCCGATCACGCCGGAGCAGCGCAAGGAAGCCGGGATCGACGTGATCCTGCCCGCCGGGCAGCCGGACGCCTAGCCCAGCAGCCGCGCGGTCGGGGATGAGGCGTTCCCGGGCGACCGGGATATGCACGGTCAGGTTGGTGTGACGCTCCCACCCGCGCTGCTTAACCTCGGCCAGCTGATCGATCAGCTCGGTCTTCACCTCACGCCTCGCCTCCACGGTACGCCGTTTGGGGGTGGTGTCTTGGGCGCAACGTAGCGCCGGGTTCCGACATAACGGGCGTTGCCGGGCGCAAGCCGCGACCGTGCGCAAGCGCTCGGTGTTCTTGGGCTGCTGGCCGGGAGGTACAAATGAAGGGGGATGGGGAGGTGGGTGGGGTGCCCAGAGTAGAGGCTGGCCAGTCCGGCAGCCTGTTCGACGACGTGGCGGCCGAGGCGGAGCAGGCCGCAGCGCCGCTTGCCGTGCGCATGCGGCCGCGGAACCTGGACGAGGTGATCGGCCAGCGGCACCTGACCGGCGAGGGATCGCCGCTGCGGAAACTGGCCGACCACGACGCCCCGATGTCGCTGGTGCTGTGGGGCCCGCCGGGGACCGGGAAGACCACCCTGGCGTACGCCATCAGCCAGGTGACGCGGCGGCGGTTCGTGGAGCTGTCCGCGGTCTCGGCCGGGGTCAAGGACGTGCGCGCGGCCATCGACGCCGCCCGCAGCGAGCTCGGGCTGACCGGCACCCAGACCGTCCTGTTCATCGACGAGGTGCACCGGTTCAACAAGGCGCAGCAGGACGCGCTGCTGCCCGCGGTGGAGAACCGCTGGGTGTCGTTCATCGGCGCCACCACCGAAAACCCGTCGTTCTCCGTGGTCGGGCCCCTGATGTCGCGATCGCTCCTGCTGACCCTGCGGCCGCTCAGCGACGAGGACATGCGGGTCGTGATCGACCGGGCGCTGGCCGACGAGCGCGGTCTCGGCGGCGCCGTGACCCTCGGTGACGGCGTGGCCGAGCAGCTGATCCGGGTCGCCGGCGGCGACGCCAGGCGGGCCCTGACGTACCTGGAGGCGGCGGCGCTGGGCCTGCCGCGCGGCGCGGTCATCGACCTGACCGCGCTGGAGCGCGCGGTCGACCGGGCCGCGGTCCGTTACGACCGGGGCGGCGACCAGCACTACGACGTGATCAGCGCGTTCATCAAGAGCATCAGGGGCAGCGACGCCGACGCCGCGCTGCACTACCTGGCGCGCATGATCGAGGCGGGGGAGGACCCGCGGTTCATCGCCCGGCGGCTGATCGTGCACGCCAGCGAGGACGTCGGGATGGCCGACCCTTCGGCGCTGCAGACCGCGGTCGCGGCCGCGCAGGCGGTCGAGTTCGTCGGCCTGCCCGAGGCCAGGATCAACCTGGCGCAGGCGGTGATCCACCTGTCGATCGCCCCGAAGTCCAACGCCGTGGTGCGGGCGATCAACGCAGCGCAGGCCGACGTGCAGGCTGGGCTGGCCGGGCCGGTGCCCGTGCACCTGCGCGACTCCAGCTACTACGGGGCGAAGCGGCTCGGGCACGGCCGCGGCTACCGGTACCCGCACGACTATCCCGAAGGCGTGATCCCGCAGGGCTACGCGCCCGATCAGGTCGCCGGGCGCACCTACTACGACCCGTCCCGGCACGGCGCCGAGGCCAGGTACGCGGAACGTTCCGAGCGGATCAAGCAGATCCTGGGGCGCAACGGTGACGGCGGCCAGGATGCCGGGTCCTCGCCTGGCGAAGATGCCGGGCCCTCGCCCGGCGAATAGGACCGCGCTGCACCCGATTCTGACCTCTTTCCCTGCCCGGCGCGCGTTGCCCAGGCGATAGGGTCAGGCGGGTGACAGACCAGGCAGTGTTCCGAAATCAGAGCAGCCGGTGAACGGCGGCCAGATCGCGGCGCTCATCGCGGCGGGCTTCTTTGCCGTGGGAATGTGCGCTGCCGTGTTCGTCCTGCTCAGGCTCGCCGGGCTGATCTCGCACGCAAACCGGATCATGACCGACTACGGCGACCGCGCCGCCACGCTGATCGAGCGCGCGCAGGCGGCGGTCGACCGGACCAACGAGCAGCTCGAGCGGACAGATTCCATCACCGCCAGCATGGACGAGGTCACGTCCAACATGGCGGACCTGTCCGGGCACGTGGCGGACCTCGCCGGCCTGGCGCGGGGTATCTCGGCGGGCTTTGGCACGCCGCTGCTGCGTGTTTCCGCGTTCGTCTTCGGCGTGCGCAGGGCGGTATGGCTGCGCCGGCCGGCCATCCCGTCGCGCCCGGCCCCGGTGGCCGCGGCCGCGCTCCCGAAGCCGCGGCCCGGCCGGGAAGCGCTGGAGCGGGGCCCATCCCGCGAGGCACGGCGATGATGCGCAGGCTGTTCTGGCTGATCGCGGGCGCGGCGCTGGGC
>JASHQP010000645.1 GCA_030039095.1 Streptosporangiaceae bacterium | reverse complement strand
AGCAACAGCAATGGCGCCATCGACACTACGGTCCGCGGGAGAGCGCGGCTCGGGGCGCGCGAGTCCACAGCCGCGAACCTGCTGGGGCCCGCTGCGGAAAGCCGCTGGCCTCGCGCAGCCGAACGGGCTCAGCCCGCCGCCGACGGCCTGCGGCGTCAGCTCGAGCTGGTGTTGTTGCCGCTGGGGAGCTGGGCGGGAGGGGCGCCTGCGCCGATCTGGGCCTTGAGCGCGGCGAGTTCGCTGTCGACTTGCGCGTTCGCGCCGGCCTCGTCGAGCTCCTTCTGGATGTCGTCGGTGTCCCCGCCGACGTCCTCGAGCACCCCGGACTGCAGCAGTTCGTCCGTGGCATCGGCACGGGCCTGCATATTGGCGATCTTGTCCTGGGCCCGCTGCAGCGCCGCACCGGCGTCACCGTAGGTCTTCGAGATCCCGGTGACCGACTCGTTGATGGAACTCTCCGCCTGCGCCGCGGTGTACTGCGCCTTCAGCGTTTCCTTCTTGGTGCGGAACTCGTTGACCCGCTGCTGCAGCGCGGCAAGGGTCTGCTCGAGCTTCTGCTCTTCCTCGGTGAGCTGCTGGTGCTGCGGCTCCAGCGCGTCGATCTGCTGTTGCGCGGCGGCCTTGCGGTTCAGTGCCTCCCTGGCCAGGTCCTCCCTGCCCTGACCGAGCGCGGCCTTGGCCTGGTCGTTCAGGTGGTCGACCGTGTGCTGGAACTGCTGCTCCTGTAGTTCCAGCTGCTTACGCGAGGCCGCAATGGTCACCAGCCCCCGCTTGACCTGGGTGATCTGGTCCAGCATCTGGTTGTAGGAATAGTCGAGCATCTCGTCGGGCTTTTCGGCCGCATCGAGAGCCTTGTTGGTCTTGGCGGCGACGATGTCGTGGGCCCGCTGGAAGAGACTCATGGGAGATCGGCTCCTTTGCCCGGGTGGCTGCGCTGCTACGAAGGCTACCGCCGCCCCGGCGCAGGGCGGGCGGTAGCAGGTCAGGCGAGGTCCCCGAGCAGGTCAGGCGAGGTCCCCGAGCAGGTCAGCGGTCAGCGCCCGCGCGCGCTCGGTCTCGGCGTGCTCGAACGCGGGCTCCATGGCCTCCAGATCCTCCTGCTGCAGCCCGCAGGCGACCGCGACGTCACGCCAGGCCGCCACGGCGTGGGTGACCTCGGCCAGAACGGATAGTGCGGCCCCGGCGTCCAGGCCGAAGCGGCCGGCGACGCTCATCAGCGTGTCCACGCTCGCCATGGTGTCGGTGAGGTCGATGGCGGTGCTCAGCTGCTTCGGGCCGGGTGCGGGATTGGGGTTCAGGTCGAACGCGGGCGAGAGCGCCCACGAGCCGGACCGCTGGCGCAGGAATCCGTGGTTGCGGAGGTGGTCATCGGTGTTGGAGATCAGGATCGAGAACGCGATCCGGCGCCACAGCTCGACCAGGTCGGCGGCCGGGTCCGGGGAGCGCTGCTCGATCACGTCGGCGATCTGCAGGTAACTGCGCTGCTCCCCGTAACCCGCGTTGAGCATCGTCCGCGCGCTCGCGTAGCCGACGCGGGCGCCGGCCTGGCGGTCGAAGCGGCTGACGATGAACACGCGCGCGTCGCCCACCTCGACCAGCTCGGAGTCCGGCAGCGAGATCCCCGCCGCACGGGCCAGGTCGTGCGCCACCTTTTCCCAGGTCATCACGTCCCAGCTGTCCCAGCCAGCCTTCGGGAACTTGGCGATCGCGGCGCGGCCTGCCGCGTCGGCAAAGTGCACCTTCGGGCGCCAGCCGCCGATGGAGGCGCCGGCGCGCACCAGCTGCTCGAGGTCCGCGTAGCCGACGATGTCCTGCTCGAAGCGCGCGGCAACCTCCAGCAGGCCCGGCAGGTCCTCCAGGCCGGGGGCAGCCGAGGTCACATCCGCGAGGAACGGCCCGTCGCCACCGCGGCCGTAGCGCAGCGCTCCCTGGCGCAGGTCGTCACGCACGCCGGTGAGCACGTCGAGGAAGCCGATGGGGCGCACCTCGGCACCCTCGTCCTCGGAACGCGCGGCTTCGGCCCGCCTGAGCAGCGACCAGCCCCACCCGTCCGGCGAGCTGTCGGCGAACGCGCCGAAGACCCGGCGGCCATCCGCGGGCGGCAGCTCGCCCGGGACCAGTGGAAGCTCGGGATCGAGCGGGTAGGCGTCGGCATCCGCCAGGTACCCGTCGTCGTAGGCGAAGCTCGCCACCGCCCGCCCGCTGTCGTCCGGCTGGAGCCGGCCGGCCAGCACGTTCCGATCACCCACGGCGACGTATACGGCAACCTCGCTGCTCACGCTTGAAGATCTTGGACTGCCTGCCCCTCGGCAGTCAAACGCTCCGCGGCGGCCGGGCAGCGCCGCAGAACCCGCCAGGCCGTGAACTAGGCCTCTGACCTGGGTGGACATAACGTGTGAAATACACTTTCACATGCACGATGTTGTGAGTACGACTGATACTGACGGAATGGACGTCGGGCGGTACCTGAACATTTCCGTAATCGCCAACGACGGGGTCCTGTCGGCGGCTGCCGCCCTTGTGGTGCTGGTCGTCCTGTTCTGGGCCCTCAGCTCGCCATTCTGGACGATCCCTGACGAGCCAGCGAACACCACGCCCCCGCACATCGACCCGCGGTCGCACGCGGGTGCGCCCGACGCGACCTCCCCGATCCCCCGGACGGTCCGCGTCGGCACCTACCAAGCAGGCCCCCGGCACGCCGCGGGCTCGCTCCGCGCGCCGAGGGTGACCGGAGCACCGCCGTGGGGCCCGGCCCCGAGACCGCCAGGGCTGCCGCCGGTCGGCTGACCGTCCCGGGCAGCGCGCGCCGGCTCGATCGGCAAGGCTGCTCCCATGAGCACCTCACGTTTGGCCGGCACCCCGCGTCTACAGAACGTGACGCTCGAGAAGCCGTTCGAGAGCATCGTCGCGCGGCATGGCGCGACCGTGCTGCGGGTCTGCCGGGCCGTCGTCGGGCCCGCCGACGCGGATGACGCCTGGTCGGAAACGTTCCTTGCCGCGCTGAAGGCCTACCCGCAGCTCCCGGCCGACGCGAACGTCGAGGCGTGGCTGGTGACGATCGCGCACCGGAAGGCGATCGACATCACGCGCGCGGCGGCACGCCGTGCGATCCCCGTCGCCGACGTCCCTGAAAAGCCCCTGGATGGCGGCAGGGACCTAGACCTGGCCGCCGCGCTTGCCGCCCTCCCCCGCAGGCAGCGGGAGGCGGTCGCCTACCACTACCTGGCCGGGCTGCCCTACGCCGAGGTCGCCGCCGTGACCGGCGGCAGCACCGACGCCGCCCGCCGGGCGGCCGCCGACGGCATCGCCCGGCTCCGCAAGACCTACGAACCAGATGGAGAACGCTCATGAACACCAGCGACCACGCGGACGTGCTGCGCGACCTGCCCGCCGTCACCGAGGCTGACCTGGCCGCCCTGCACGCCCGGCTGGCCGAGCGCGCCGCGGCCGACGGCGTGCTCGACGTGGCGTACCGCACGCTGGACACACCGGTCGGCACGCTGCTGCTGGCCGCCACCGAGGCCGGGCTGGTCCGGGTTGCCTTCCCGATCGAGGGCCAGGACGAGGTCCTGCAGGCGCTCGCCGCGCGGATCAGCCCCCGGGTGCTGCAGGCACCCGGCAGGCTCGACGCCGCAGCCCATGAGATCGACGAGTATTTCGCCGGCCGGCGCCGCAGCTTCGACCTGCCGCTCGACTTCAGCCTGTCCTCGGGCTTCCGCCGCGAGGTGCTGACTCACCTGCCCGGCATCGGTTACGGGACGACCGCCTCGTACGCCACAATCGCGGCCACCGTGGGCAGCCCGCGGGCATTCCGCGCGGTGGGAACGGCGTGCGCGACCAATCCCCTCCCGGTCGTCGTGCCCTGCCACCGGGTTATCAAGTCCGACGGCGACCTCGGGCGCTACCGCGGCGGCCCGGACGCCAAGCGGTTCCTGCTGGACCTGGAGGCGGCGGCATGAGCTGGGCGCAGCGCGTGGACGGCGCCGACTGGCCGGCGGTCACCGCCGAGCTCAACGACGTGGGCTGCGCGCTGACGCCGCGGCTGCTCACCGCGGCGGAGTGCGGCCAGATCGCCGGCCTGTACGACCGTGGCGGGCTGTTCCGGTCCACGATCGAGATGGCGAGGTACCGTTTCGGGGAGGGCGAGTACAAGTACTTCGCGCGCCCGTTCCCCGAGCCCGTCGAGCAGCTGAAGCAGGCGCTCTACCCGCGGCTGCTGCCGATCGCCCGCGACTGGCACGCCAAGCTGGGCCGGCCGGCCCCGTGGCCGGAGACCCTGGACGAGTGGCTGGCCATGTGCCACGCGGCCGGCCAGACGAAGTCCACCCCGATCCTGCTGAGGTACGAGACCGGCGGCTGGAACGCGCTGCACCGGGACCTGTACGGCGACCTGGTGTTCCCGCTGCAGGTCGTGATCAGCCTGAGCGACCCGGGCACGGACCACACCGGCGGCGAGTTCCTGCTGCTCGAGCACCGGCCGCGGGCCCAGTCGCGCGGTACGGCCACGCTCATACCGCAGGGCCACGGCCTGGTCTTCACGACCAGGGACCGCCCGGTGAGGTCCGCCCGCGGCTGGTCAGCCGGGCCGGTACGGCATGGGGTGTCCGCAGTGCGCTCAGGCCGGCGGTTCACGCTGGGGCTGGTGTTCCACGATGCCGCGTAGTACAACAGCCGGTGACATCTCCGGGTGAGATTCGCAGAACCCGGAGGTTGGAGGGGAACCGGTCAGGGGATGCCAAACTCGTAGGCACCGAGCGATCCGGAGGCGTGATGCGTCCAGGCCCAGGGCCGACGACGCCCGGGCATGATCCGCGGGCGGTGCAGCGGCAGCGCGCGCAGGTGCTGGACCGGATCCTGGCTGCCTGCGCCGACGGCAGCCTGGACCCATCCGAGCTGGCGGCGCGTTCCGAGGCGGCTCAGGAGGCCACCACGCTGACCGGGCTCAGCGCGGTCATAGCCGACATTCCCGGCCCCGGGCGGGCCTCCGTGGCCGGGCGCCGGCACCGCGCCCGGCGGCTGATCATAGGCTTGCTGAGCCCGGCGGGCTGGCGGCCGTTCCAGGCGCTGGCCGCCAGGGTCCGCGCCGCCGCGGTGTTCGGCGAGGTCATGATCGACCTGCGGCGGACGGCCGTGACCTCGTTCGTGACCGACATCACGGCCGTGGCCGTGGCCGGCGAGGTGCGCATCGTCATCCCGGCCGGCTTCCGGGTCGACGCCGGGTTCGCCACCGCCGTGTTCGGGCGCACCTCCGCCGTGGTCCCGCCGGCCCGGCCGGGCCCGCTGACGCCGGTGATCAGGCTGCGGTCCGTGGCCGTGCTGGGCAACGTGCTGACCAGCCAGGTGCCGCCGGCATCCTGACCCGGCTCAGGCGGCCAGATTCCCGCCGAGCGCGGCGATGCCGTTGTGGCCGGGGCCGCGGGGGATGATCGGCCAGATGTCGGTGACGACGTCGTCACGGACCACGTGGTAGGCGTCGTACCAGTTGACGGTCGTCGGCGAGTACCCGGGCACGAGCGCCACCGAGTCGCCGACGCGCAGCGGCGAGCCGTCCGGGGCGGCGAAGATGCCGTGTTCCTCGTCGAACCGCAGCGGCGCCAGATCGTGACCCACCATCGAGACGTCGGATGGCGCGGCGACCGACTTGTTCCCCGCGTCGACGATCACCCTGTCGCTCTGCCTGCTGATCACGCTGGCCTGGACCGTGAGCGAGTGCTCGAAGCCCGGCACCATCTGGCCGTGGTAGTTGTCCATGATCACGTACGTGCCGGCCTGGATCTCAGTGATGCCGGGGAACGCCGCGGTCCAGTTCCAGGTGGCGATCCCGCCCGCCGACCGGATCGGGCAGGGGATGCCGCTCCCCTCGATCAGGCTTGCGACGCCGGTGAAGAACGTCATGGCCTCGCGCTGCCGTTCGTGGCGCAGGTCGTTGTCGATGGTCATCGAGCAGTGCCCCTCGTAGCCGGTCACGCCCTCGAACCGGAGCCCGGGCAGACCAGCGACGTGCCGCGCCAGTGCCAGCGCTTCCTGCTCGGTGTCCACCCCGCAGCGGTCCATGCCGGTGTCCACCTCGACGAGGATCCCGAGCGTGGAACCCGCAGCAACCGCCGCTGCGGATAGCACATCCGCGTTCGGCGCCTCGTCGACGGCGACGTGGATCGTGTGGTCGCGGGCCAGGCCGGCGAGCAGCGCGATCTTGTCCGGATGCGACACGGTGTTGACCACGAACAGGTCGTCCATGCCGGCACCGGCCAGCACTGCCGCCTCCCACACGGTGGCCATCGACAGCCCGCTCGCGCCGGCCGCAAGCTGCCTGCGGGCGATCTCCGGGCTCTTGTGCGTCTTGTAGTGCGGCCGGATCGTGGCCGCGCCCATCTCGCGCAGCGACCCGGCCATGTGGTCGATGTTGCGCTGTGCAGCGTCGATGTCGAGCACCAGCGCAGGGGTGACCAGTTCCTCGCGGCGCCGCCCGATCGCGTATCCGTACTGGAGCGCGACGCGCTCGCGGGCCTGCTCCAGCAGCGACGAGAAATTCGGCACGGTCTACCTCCTGATCACGATGCGGCGGGGCCCAGGCAGCGGATGACCCGGAGCGGACCGCCGCCCGATTCTGCGGCCCGGATCCGCAGTGGCAGGCTGGCCGGGAGGGCGTACGTCTCGCCCCGCCGGATGGGCTGGCTGCCGAAGTCACCCTCGATCGCTCCCTCGCCCGCGGCCACGACCGCGACCGCGAACCTCCGGTCGGCGACGTCGATCTCGTCGGCGACCTCGAGCGCGGTCGCGTCGAAGAACGGCAGCACGTCGTCGCCCACGAGCCGCACCTCGCGCGATCCGTGGCTGGTGCGCAGCACCTGAGGCCGCTGCCGGGCGCGGGCGAGCGCCTGCTCGGCGGTCGCGGGCGTGTAGTCGATCATGTCGAGGGCGAGGTCCCAGCCGAGTCCCATGGTCGCGCCCGCGTCGTCGCCGCCGCCGGTCTCCGGGATCACGATCTGGTCGGTCGGCTCCTGGACCTCGATGAACGAGATCCGGGGGCCCAGGTAATGCGGCACGCCGCCGTGCGCCACGTACACCTCGCCGGGGCGGACCTCGGTCCGGTGCAGGGTGGCGCGGATCGCCGCGTTGTCGTGGCGGCGCACCGCGCCGGCGAACCAGTCCCGGTCGATGCCGGGCGCGAAGCCGATTCCGGCGTGCGCTGGCTCCGCGCCGTCCCCCGGCGTGTCCAGCAGGATCCACGCCTCGGTCTTGCCGAACGGGGAGCCGAGGTGGCGGCGGGCCCAGTCCCGCGTGGGGTGGGCGTGCAGCGGCACCGGGCCGGCCGGCGACAGCAGCTTGACCAGGACACCGGTGACCGGTCCCCAGCGCCCGGCGAAATCCGCGCCGAGCATCTCCTCGGGCAGTTCCTGCACGACCTCGCTGAGCGTGACCGTGCCGACGCCGTCAAGGGCGACCGTGGACAGGCCCTGCGGATGGCCGTCGGGGTCGTCGTTGCCGGCCCGGGTGCACGAGCCCACCCAGTCCTCCGACCACCAGTCGTCCGGGCGGCCGGGCAGGCCACGGAACTGCCGGGTCAGCGAGCCACCCTCGTAGAAGCGGTACAGCGGGTGGTAGGTCAGCGGCAGCGGCCGCCGGATCGCGTCGGCGAGCCGACCGCGCCGGTCTGGTTCCACTACAGCTCCGCGTTCACGATGAAGCCGGCGTCGAGGAGCAGTGTCGCCGAGTTCACGTAGCTGGCGTCGTCGGACAGCAGGAACGCGATCGTCGCGGCTATCTCCTCGGGCTCCGCGCCCCGGTGCAGCGGAATCCGGTCGACGTAGTACTTCATCACCTCGGGATCGTCCAGCAGCGGCGCGGCCATCGGCGTCTTGGTCCAGCCCGGCTCGACCGCGTTGACCCGGATGCCGTGCGGGCCGAGGTCGCAGCCGAGCGCCTTGGCCAGCATGCTGATCGCGCCCTTGGTGCCGCAGTACACGGTCTGGCCGGGCGCGCCCACGTGCGCCGAGATCGAGCTGATGCAGCAGATCGCGCCGCCGTGGCCCTCGCTGATCATCTGCTTGGCCGCCTCGGTGCAGACCACCCAGGTGCCGCGCACGTTGGTCTCGAACAGCTCGTCGAAGACCTCGATACTGGTGTTGTCCCAGGTCATCAGCGGATTGATGGCCGCACACGACACCACGTAGTCAAGCCGGCCGCCGCGCTCGGCCACGGTGTGAACCATCGCGGTCACCTGCTCAGGGTCGCGCATGTCCGCGGTGACCGTGAACGCCTGCCCGCCGGCCTGCTCGACCCGCTGCAGCGTCTGTCCCGGGTCGGTGGTGGGCAGCGTGTTGACGCCCACCACGGCGCCCTCGGCCGCCAGGCGCACCGCGGTGGCCTGTCCCATGCCCGTCGTCGCGCCGGTCACCAGCGCGACCTTTCCCTCGAAGCGCCGGTCCATTGGCTTTCTCTCCTCGTCAGAAGATCGCGATCGGGTTCCACGGCGACCCGGTCCCGCCGGGCAGCCGCAGTGGCAGGCCGACGACCATGAACTCGAATCGTCCTTCTTCCTCACAGGCCCGGGCGACGTCCTCGAGCTGCAGGCTGTCGGACGCGAACATGCCCATGGCCGTGATCTGGAGCGGGTGGATCGGGTACGAGATGCCCTCGACGTTGCTCGGGATCGTCTCCCCGTCGCCGTCGGGCAGGAATGCCGCGATCCGGCGCTCGTGCATCCAGCGGATGGTGTCCACGTGCAAGCCGGGCTTGCCCTCGCCGCCCGGCGGGTAGCCGTTGTCCCACGCGCCGAGTTCCAGCCGGCGGCGGTGGTGGCCGGTGCGGAACACCAGGATGTCGCCCTCGCCGAGGCGGACGCCCTGCGCTTCCTCCACGGCCTCGAGTTCTGCGCGGGTCACCGCCTCGCCGGGCTCGAGCCACCTGACGCCGCGGAACCGCGGCACGTCGAGCAGCACGCCCCGGCCGACCAGCCCCTCGCGGTAGCTGGTCACGTCCAGCGCCGTCGCTCCCTGGGACGTCATGACCTCCTGCGCGCGACGGCCGTTGTAGACGCAGCCCTTGTAGGCGATGTGGCACAGCGCGTCCATGTGGGTGTGGCAGTCGCCGTGGAAGGCCAGCCCGACGAAGTCGGTCGCGAACGTCACCGAACTGGAGCCGATGTCGATGTCGTGGCCCTGCACGACGTGCCGGATGACCGGGCTCGGGTTGTCCGGGCCGGCCACCGTGTTCATCGGGATCGCCATCGTGGCGCGCCGCCCCGACCGCACCAGGCCAGCCGCCGCGCGCACCATGTCCGGCGTGATGTAGTTGAGCGTGCCGAGCTCGTCGTCGTCGCCCCAGCGGCCCCAGTTCTTGACCGACTCGTAGATCTCGTCGAACTCCTGCAAACTCACCCGCGCGGGTGGCGTCGTCTTGGCCGTTGTCTCGGTCACCGGTGCTCCCGTCGTTATCTCTCGTGTGCTGCGCGGTTGAGGATGGCTGGGGCGCGGTCAGGCACCGGCGGCCCGCCAGAGCGGTTTCAGCAGTCCCTCCTCGGACAGTTCCAGCATCCGCTCGTAGACCTTCCGCCAGGTGGCGTACCCGTCGTGGTAGGCGGACACGGCCGCCGGGTCGGGCTGGAACGTGGCCGCCCGGCGGCGCAGCAGCGGCTCCAGTTCGGTCAGGCTGGAGTGCAGCCCGGCGCCCACCGCGGCGCAGAGCGCCGCGCCGAGCGCGCTGCTCTCGGTCACCGCGGGCACGCGCACGGGCAGCCCGGTCACGTCGGCGATGATCTGCGGCCACAGCGCGCCCTTGGCGCCGCCGCCGCTGAACGTCATCTCGGTAAAGCCCGCGCCGGTCAGTTCTGCGATGATCTCGAGGTGGCCGCGGACCACGTAGGCGGCCGCTTCCTCGATCGCGCGGATGCAGGCTGCGGTGCCGGAACCTGCAGGGTCACCGACGTCGAACTGCAGGAACGACGGGCTGGCGTGCACCCACCGCTTCGCGTTCATGAGGTTCGAGCCGATCGCGATCACGCCGTTCGAGCCCGCGGGGATCTGCGCGGCCGCCTCCTCCATCACCACGTACGGGTCCACGCCGCGGCTGCGCGCCGCGGCGCTCTCGGCCTGGCAGAACGCATCCCGGTACCAGCGCATCGCCATGCCGCAGTAGAAGCCGATTCCCTCGAGCATCCACTCGCCCGGGCTGGTGTGGCACAGCGTGCGCAGCCTGATCTGCGGGTCGATGAGCGGCTTGCCGGTGAGCACGGTGTTCTGCCAGAACGTCCCGGCCAGGACCGTGAACTCGCCTTCTCGTACCCCGGCGCCGAGCAGCCCGGCCTGGGTGTCCGCGCCGCCGGCCACGACCGGGGTGCCGGCCCGCAGGCCGGTCTGGTCCGCGGCCGCCGCGGTGACCGCGCCGACCACGGTGCCGGGGTCGACCACCTCGGGCAGCACGTCGGGTGAGATCCGGCAGATCTGCGCGATCTGGCCGGACCAGTCCCTCGCCGACAGCCGGAACATCCCGGAACTGGAGCCGCAGGACGGCTCGGTCACCTGGATCCCGGACAGCCGGTAGACGATCCAGTCGCTGAGCATCGACAGGCCGCTTACCCGAGCGAAGATGTCCGGCCGGTGCGCCGCCAGCCAGCGCAGCCGGGCCGGAGACGTGATCGAGACCCAGTCACCCGCCTCGGCGTAGATCTTCTCGGCGGAGCCCTCGGCGATCAGATCCTCGGCCTCGCGCGCCGCCCTGCTGTCGACGTTCGGGCAGGCCCAGATCTCGGTGCCGGCCCGGTCGTAGAGCACGATGCCCTCGCGCATGCTGGTTGCCGAGGCCGCCGCGACGTCGTCGCCGGTCGCGCCGGCCTGGCTCATCGCGTCCCTGATGCACGCAGTGATCAGCAGCCAGTTGGCGTGGGTGTCGAAGTCCTGGCCACCGGGCACGCCGGGCGGCTGGTGGTGGGTCCACTCCCGCAGCGAGACCGCGACCTGCTCACCTTCCGGGGTGAACAGCAGCGCGCGGCAGCTTCCCGTGCCCGCGTCGATGGCCAGCAGCAGCGGGCCGGTCACGGATACACGTAGGTGGGCTCGAGGTCGATCGCGTGCCCGCTGCCCGATTCGAGCACGAACTTGAGCATCGGCGCGGTGTCCAGGTAGTAGAACTCGATGGAGTCGCCGATCCGGCCGCTCATGAGGATCTTGGCGCCGTTGGACCGCCAGTGATCCTGCATCAGCGCGCTGTCCGCTTCCGAGTGCTTCATGCACGCGATGTGCTGCACGCCCTCGCCGCGGGTGTCCAGGAACTTCTGGTAGATGCTCGGCCCGCTGACCGGCTGGATCAGCTCGAAGCCGAGCCCGTCCACGTTCGCCTCGGCGCCGATCATCCGGTACTCGACCGGCTCGCCTTTCACCCGCGTGTCGTGCAGCAGCGGGGGCTTGTAGTCGAACACGCTCCACGGCCCCCAGCCGAGCGTCTCGGTATAGGTCTTCAGCGCGGTCTCGATGTCCCGGACCACCACGGCGATCTGCGTGATCTTCATCGGGGTGGGCGGGGTCACGATCTTGCCGGTCATGCTCGTCCTCCTGACGCCTGGTGACCGCTGCCGTCTGCCCGGGCACGTGCTGGGCTCATCACCAAAGGGTTCAACTCGGCTGCGCACATGTCAAGACTCTGAGCACTTGCTCAGCTCAGCTCCCCACCCCGCCTGGCCGCCGCAGGGCTACCTTTGGGCTGAGCCTGCAATATGCCGGGAACTAGGCGGCTTCATGAACAGCACAGGGATCGACGTCGTCAGGCGCTGGAGTTCCGAGGAACTCCTGCTGCGTGCGGCCTGGTTCTACTACAAGGACGAGCTGACCCAGGACGAGATCGCCAAGCGCCTTTCGGTCTCCCGGGCCTCGGTGGGGCGCATGCTCGAGCGCGCCCGGAGGGTCGGCCTCGTCACCATCAACCTGAACGCCGAGTATCTCGACGCGTTCGAGCTGAGCGCCGAGCTGCGGCGGGTCTTCAGCCTGTCCGAGGCGCTCGTTGTCCCCGACCACGACGAGGAGCCAGCGGACCTGCACGCCCTGAACGCCCGCATCGGGCTCGGCGGTGCGCAGTTCATCGGCACCCACCTGCGCCCGGGCGCGACGCTCGGCGTTGGCTGGGGGGAGACCGTTTCGCGGGTCATCGCCGCCACCAATTTCGGGTCGGTCGGTCCCGTGCACATGGTGACGCTGACCGGTGGCGTGGACGGTTACCTGCAGACAATCCTGTCGCCGGTGGGCGGGAACGGCGCGGACGCGGACGTCACCACCGCGACCGTGATCCCGGCGCCGAACATCGCCTCCTCCCCCGCGCTCGCCGCTGCCCTGCGCGACGAGCCGACCATCCAGGACGTGCTGAAGCAGGCATGCGGCGTCGATCAGGCCGTGGTCGGCGTCGGCACGCCCACGACCGACGCCACGATCGTGCAGCTCGGCTACCTGACCGCGGCGGATGTCCGGGGGCTGCGCGAGCAGGGCGTCGTCGGCGACATCCTCGGCCAGTTCTTCGACGCGGACGGCAAGGTGGCCGACGTCCCGATCCACGACCGGCGGATCGGGATCGACCTGGCGGACCTCACGTACATCCCGAAGGTGGTCGGCGTCGCCGGCGGCCTGCACAAGGTTCCGGCGATCCTGGGCGCGCTGCACGGCGGGTTCCTCGACGTTCTGGTGACCAACGAGCTGGTCGCCGTCCGGCTGCTGGAACTCGAGAGCGGGCGAGCCCGGCCCGGCCGCGGCCGGTCCTGAGCGCCATGGCACCGGCGGCGGCGTACGACGAGATCGCGGACTGGTATGAGCACGAATTCCTGGCCCGGACCGCGCCGGGAACGGATCCGCTCGGCATCACGCGGGCCCTGCGAGACCTAATAGGCCGCGGGCACGGCACCTGCCTGGAGATCGGCTGCGGTACCGGCGTGCACGCGGCGCAGGTCAGCGAGCTGGGCTGGGCCCCCGTCGGGATCGACGTGTCCGGAGCCATGCTGCGGCACGCCCGCGGCCGGCTGCCGATAGCGATGGCGGACGCCACGCGGCTCCCGGTTGTCGACGGCAGCCTGCCCGCGGTCATCGCGGTGATGGTGCACACCGACATGCCCGCCTACCCGGCGGTGCTGCGCGAGGCCGCGCGGGTGCTGCGCCCGGGCGGCGTGCTCGCGCACATCGGCGTGCATCCGTGTTTCTGCGGCGGATTCGCCGACCGCGGCGACCCCGGCGCCGTGGTGATCCGCGCCGGCTACACCGACGGCCACTGGACGAAGGCGTCGTGGACGGACCAGGGCGTCAGGGACAAGGTGGGTGCCACCCACTTTCCGCTGCCCAGCCTGCTGCACGCGTTCCTCGACGCCGGGCTGGTGCTGGAGCGCTTCGCGGAGGGCGCCGGGCCGGTCCCGGTCGTGCTCGGCATCCGGGCGCGCAAGCTCACCGATGAGTCCATGGCCGCCGCGCCGTCCTAAGTACGCCGGGACGAACGGGAGGCATTGCCATGAGCGGCGAACCGCAAATCGAGCACCGCGCCGAGCAGCCCTACGCCGGGATCCGGTTGCGCGTCACCATGGACGGCATGCCCGGCGAGGTGGATCGGGGCTTCCCCGAGCTGTTCGGGTGGCTGGCCGAGCACGGCGTGACTCCCGCTGGCCTGCCGTTCATCCGCTACCACGTGATCGACATGGACCGCGAACTCGACGTCGAGCTGGGGTGCCGGCCGACGTTCCGTCCGACGGCGGAACCCGCGTCCGGCCGGGGATTCTCCCGGCCGGACGGTACGCGGTGCTCCGGCACACCGGGCCGTACGACGGCCTGATCGCGAGCAACGCGGCGCTGCAAGAGTGGGCAGCCGAGCACGGGGTCGCGCTGGACAGCTGGGACACACCCGACGGCAGCGCGTGGCGCGACCGCGTCGAGCATTACCTCACCAACCCGGCGGAGGAGTCCGACCCGGCGAAGTGGGAGGTCGACGTCGCCTACCTGTTCACCGACGGCTGAGCCAGCGCCATCGATGTACCAAAGGGCTCGTTCTTACGGGCCCATCGGTACATCGATCGTGGCCGGGTGGCGGCGCAGGCTAGGCGTGACGCGGCGGATCCCCGCCAGATGCGCCCGGTGTGATCAGCCGCTGCTCGAGGGCCGCCGGGGCGAAGCTGGCCTCGAAGCTCGCCCGGGCAAGGGCGCGCAGCTGATCGGCGGTCAGGCCGAGGTGATCACGCACGCGGCGGTACTCCTCGAGCAGGCTGGTGTTGAACATCGGCGGGTCGTCGCTGCCGAGTACGACGGGCACCCCGGCGGCGAGCAGCCGCGGCAGCGGATGGGCGGCCAGCGAGGGCACGACGCCGGTGGCGACGTTGCTGGACGGGCAGATCTCCAGGGTGATCCCGTCCTCGCGCAGCCGGCCGAGCAGCCGCGGGTCGCCGATCGCGCCGATGCCGTGGCCGATCCGCTCCGCGCCGAGCTCGTCGATCGCGGCCCAGACCTCGCCGGGGCCGACGCTCTCGCCGGCGTGCGGCACGCTGTGCAGCCCGGCGGCCCGGGCGGCGGCGAACTCGTCGCGGAAGTCGGCCCGCCGGACTCCTGCCTCCGCTCCGCCGAGGCCGAACCCGACGAGCGCGGCGGGCGGATGGTGCAGGGCGGCGTCGAGGGTCCACCGGGCCGCGTCCCGGCCGTAGCCGCCCGAGATGTCGTACACCCAGGCCAGCTCCACGCCGAGGTCCCGCGCCGCGGCCGCGCCGGCGTCGAGCGCCTGGGCCAGCTCGCCCGCGGAGATCCCGGCTCTGACGTGCGACTCCGGCGTGACGGTCACCTCGGCGTAGATCGTCCCCTGCGCGGTCATGTCGCCGGCCAGGCCCGCGACGAGCGTGACCAGGTCCTCGGGGCTGCGCACCAGGTCGCTGACCAGCTGGTAGACGTCGATGAAGTGGGCGAAGTCGCGGAACTTGTAGAACGCGCTCAGCTCATCGGCGTCTGCCGGGACGCCGCTGTCCGGGTGACGCGCGGCCAGCGCGGCGACCGTGGCCGGCGCGGCCGAGCCGACGAGGTGGACGTGCAGGTCTGCCTTGGGCATGGCGACGAGCCAGTCGTCATCGACACCAGACGGCTGGACTGCGGAGTGGTTCATCCGGCGCCTCCGTGAACCGGGGGCGCCCTTACTGCGTGCGAAGGCCGAGCGTGGCAGGACGCCTGTCCCGTTGCAGCGCCTCTCGGCCTGTCTCTCTTCTACCACAGCCCGGTCTCCTCTCTGCGCGGCCGCCGGCTGGGGCGGGACGCCAGCATCCGGCCGGGCCACGGGCGACACCGGCCCGCTGGCCACCACCATCGGCCGGGCCTCGAATCCGCTGGCTCCGGATGACGCGATAATGCGCGGGTGGCTACGACAACCGCGGGCGAGGTGCGCCGGATAGCGATCAAGCTTTCGGCGCTGGCACAGGACGGGCTGACCTATGGCGCCGACGCCTATGACCTGGACCGCTACCGGCAGATCAGCCGGATGGCCACGGAGCTGCTCGCGGCGCTCAGCGAACGGCCGGCCGACGAGCTCGCGATCGAGCTCGGCCGTGATTCCGGTTACGCCACCCCAAAGGTCGACGTGCGCGGCGCCATCTTCGACGACGAGCAGCGCGTGCTGCTGATGCAGGAGAAGACGGACGGCCGGTGGTCGCTGCCCGGCGGCTGGGCCGACCCGGGAGACTCACCCTCGTCCGCGGTCACCCGGGAGATCCTCGAGGAGACCGGGTACCACGCCGCGGCGGTGAAGCTGATCGCGTGCTGGGACCGGGAGATTCAGCAGAACCCGCCGCCCCTGCCGGTGCACGTCTACAAGCTGTTCTTCCTCTGCCGCGCCGAGGGAACGCGGCAGCCGCCGGCGGCGCTGGAGACCCTGGACGTCGGCTGGTTCGCCATGGACCGCCTGCCGCCGCTGTCCCTCGGCCGTGTCAATCACC
>JASHQP010000061.1 GCA_030039095.1 Streptosporangiaceae bacterium | reverse complement strand
GGCGCCGGTGCCCGCGGCGCGCCGGCGACGCCGCCGGAGTCGACGTCGCGCAGCACCCCGAGCACCGAGCGCAGCTCGACCAGCGCTTGCTTGCTCACGTCGTTGATCGTGGCCAGCGCCGCCGCGGCCCGTTCCGGCTGCCGGTCCATGAGGTGCAGCGCCGTGTTCGCCTGCACGTTGATCACCGCGATGTTGTGCGCGACCACGTCGTGCAAGTCGCGCGCCATCTGCAGCCGGTCCTCGCTGGCCCGCCGCCTGAGCTCTTCGGACCGGCTTCGCTCCAGCGCGGCGCCGCGCTGGCTCCTGATCCGGATGAGTTCGGCCACAACCAGCAGGAAGACGAGGCCCCCCGCCAGCACGAGCGCGAACTCGACCGAGCTGTGGTTCCGCTGGCCGATCAGCCATGGCGGCCAGACCGAGGCGATGTAGCCGACGACCAGGGACCCGATCGCCGCGGCCCGCTGCCTGGCCAGGATCGCGGTGAAGAAGGCCACGATCACCGCGAACCAGACCGCCTTGGCCCCGAGCTCCATCGCCCAGATCGCGGTCACGAGCGTCACCAGCAGAACCGCGACCGGGTAGCGGCGGCGGGCCAGCAGCGCCGCCCCGCCCATGCCCAGCAAGACCAGGGCCAGCACTCCCGGCGGAGCCTGCTGGTGCGCGTGGGGGTCCCAGGAGTCGGCCTCCCGCGAGACATACACCTCGAAAAGGATCACCGCGGCGGCGATCGCGGCGTCGGCTGCCCAGCTGAAGGCGCTGGCGGGCCATGCCGGTTCCGGCCCGGTGCCGGGCGCCGGGCGCAGGGCCTGCAGCCAGTGACTCGGCAGCTTCGTGTCTTTCATCACTGCCTTGAACGTTACGCGCCCGGCCCGGTCGGCGGCATCGGCCACCGGTGGCGCCGTGGGCTGCCCGGCTACCTCAGATGGCGCAGCGCAGGCGCGTTCGGCTACCGCGCCAGACGACCCGGGACGGCCCGGCTGGCCGACGACATCGCGGGGCCCGGCCGGGCACGCTGGATGCCGTTGCCGATGGAGGGAGCGACGATGTCCGTGATCGAAGTTCGCGGCCTGACCAAGCGGTTCGGCCGGGTGCTGGCCGTCGACCGGCTGAGCTTCACGGTCGAGGCCGGCGAGGTGGTCGGGTTCCTCGGCCCGAACGGCGCCGGGAAGACCACGACGCTGCGGATGCTGCTCGGCCTGGTGCGCCCGGATGCGGGCACGGCCACCATCAAGGGGAGGGCTTATGCGGACCTCCCGGAGCCACTGCACCAGGTCGGCGCCGTGCTCGAGGCGTCGAGCTGCCACCCGGGGCGGACCGCGAGGAACCACCTCCGGGTGCAGGCCCTGGCGGGCCAGGCGGACCCGTCGCGCGTCGACGACGTGCTCGAACTCACCGGGCTCACCGAGGCCGCCGACCGCAGGGTGGGCGGCTTCTCGCTGGGCATGCGGCAGCGCCTCGGCCTGGCCACCGCGCTGCTCACCGACCCGGAGCTGCTGATCCTGGACGAGCCCACCAACGGCCTTGACCCCGAGGGCGTCCGGTGGCTGCGGGACCTGCTGCGCGGCATGGCGGCGGAGGGCGCCACCGTGCTCGTGTCCAGCCACATCCTGGCCGAGGTCGCGCACACCGTGGACTCGGTGGTGATCCTCGACCGCGGGCACCTTGTCCGGCAGTCCTCGCTGGCGGACCTGACCATCGGCGCGCGGGACCTCGAGGACGCGTTCCTCGAGCTGACGAAGCTGACCGGGGAGGCATCGCGATGACCCGGCTGATCCGCGTCGAACTGCTCAAGGCTCGCACCACCCGGCTGAGCTACGGCCTGCTGGCCACCGCCGCCGTGCTCACCGCCCTGTTCTCGGTGCTCGAGGCGTCCTTGGCCGGGCCGGGGAAGGCCGCCGGGCCACTGAACACCACGGCCGGGTTCACGTCGCTGCTGGCCGGCAGCATCTGGGCGCTGCTGATGGCCGCTGTTCTCGGCGCGACGGTGTCGAGTGGCGAGTTCCGGCACTCCACAGCGACGCTGACGTACCTGGCCACGCCGAACCGCGGCCGGGTCCTGGCCGCGAAGATGGCGGCGGGGACCATGGCCGGAGCGGTGTTCGGCCTCGCCGGATACCTGATCGCGCTCGGCGTGGGGCTCGGCTTCGCCGCATCCCGCGGGTATCAGGTGCCGGTTGGCGACGCCACGCTTGCCCGGTTCGGCATTGGCCACGTGGTGGCCGCCGCGCTGCTCGCCGCGATCGGCGTGGCCCTGGGATCGCTGATCAGGTCCCAGCTTGCCGTCGTGATCGGCGTGTTCGTGTGGACGATCGTGATCGAGTCACTGCTCGGCAGCCTGCTGTCCGCCGTCCAGCCATACCTGCCGTACACCGCGGCCACCACGCTGGGTGGAACTCAGCTCGGCGGCGCGGCGTTCGGGCCCGCCCACGGCGCGCCGACGACGGCGACCGCGCTCCCGTTCGCCGCCGCCACGGCCCTGCTCGCCGCCGTGGCCATCGTGCTGGCCGTCGTGGCCGGCCGGATCACGGTGCCCCGCGATGTCAGCTGACCAGAGGGCGGCCAGCCCGCCCGTCATCGTCAACCCGCTGAGCGGCGAGCAGATCACGATCACGGCGACCGGGGCGGACAACACCGGCGTTCTGGAGTGGGAACTGCTGCTCGCCGCCGGCGGGCGGGTGCCGAGCAGCCACGCCCATCCCGAGCAGGAGGAGTGCTTCACCGTGCTCGAGGGGCGGATGCGGTTCCGGGTCGGCGGCCGGCGGATCATGGCGGGGCCGGGCGACACCGTGCTGGTGCCGCCCGGCACCGTGCACCACTTCGCGAACGCCGGCCCGGGCCCCGCCAGGGTCGCCGTGCAGACGTGGC
>JASHQP010000644.1 GCA_030039095.1 Streptosporangiaceae bacterium | reverse complement strand
AAGCTCCCACTCGTCTCGAGCTTGATCACGAAGTGCACCATGGTGCGAGGTCTTGCAGCGTTACATTGGCGTGCGAAGGCCTTTGGCGGCGGGCACACTTTACCGCCCAGGCTCGCGGCATGCCGACCATGTAATACAAGTTCGGCATCTCCTTCCATCCCTCTGGTTTTGTCGGCGGATACGCCCAGCTTGCGGTCCCGCGCGCCTGGGCCTGGGCCGGTGACGCAGGGCCAGCCCGTTGGCGACGAGGGCCTGGTACAGGTCGTCGGCGCTGAAGTCGGCGCGGAGCACGCCGGCCTGGTGCGCGATAGCGTCAAGTTAGTTCTGAGCCCAGTGACCGCTTGCGGGAGTGCCCATGTCCAAGGCCATCGCCGTGTTCGGGGCCGGGCCTGGTCTCGGTCAGGCCGTCGCCCGCCGCTACGCCCGCGAGGGTTACGACGTCGTCCTTGTGGCGCGCCGGCGGGAACCGCTCGAGCGGCTGGCCGGGGACCTCGCCGGCGCGGCCGGGGACCTGGCCGTGGCGGCCGGGGCGGTGCACGTCATCGGCGCCGACCTGTCCGACTCTGCTGCCGTACCCGCGCTGGCTGAGCAGATCCGTGCGCGGGTCGGCCACCTCGACGCGCTGTACTACGCCCCGACACCGGACGGAGACTTCGTTCCCGCGGCTGAGCTGACCGCCGGGCGCGCCCGGGACTTCATGCCGCTCGCCCTCTACACGCTCCTCGGCCTCGTGCAGCAGTTCCTCCCGGACATGCTCGAGCGGGGGGACGGCGCCATCCTCACCGCGCAGGGAGCGAGCAGCGTGCGAGGGCAGCCGAACCTCAGCGGCCCCGGACCCGCGCAGGCCGCCCAGCGCAACTACCTGCAGTCCCTGCACGCCGAGATGGCCGGCACAGGGATCTACGTCGGCATGCTCTATATCGGCGCGATCATCGAGAACAGCGCGTTCCACACCTGGACGACGGCGCTCGATGGCGGCGCCCGGGACTGGGGACCGACCGTCAGCCCCGCCCAGCTCGCCGACCTGTTGTGGAACATGCACAACGCGAAAGGCCCGGCGGAAGCCAGCTACCCCGAGTCCATCCTCAGCCGCTGACACAAGCCGTGCGGCACGGGCGCGCAGCCGGACACCGCCGCGGGCGGGTTGGTACGTTTGCGCGGTGATATCCGCCCCAGACGGGAGTGGCAGCGACGGCGCGGGTGACAGCACCTTCGGCGGCGCCCGCCCGGAATGGCTCGGCCGGCTCGGCAACGTTCGCAACGTCGTCCGGCAAGAGATGATCTCCCGTCAGCTCGGCAGGCACATGCCCCGGCATCCGGCCCGGGTGCTCGACGTGGGTGCTGGCCAGGGAACGCAGTCGATCCGGCTGGCCCGCGCGGGGCACCGGGTGCTCGCTGTCGAGCCAGATCCCGAGATGCGCGCCGCGTTCCTGCAGTCGCTGGATGCTGAGACAGGCCAGGTCAGGGAGCGCGTTGTGCTGCGAGAAGGTTCGGCCGGCAGCCTCGCCGCTGTGACCGGCGGTGAGAGTTTCGATGTCGTGCTGCTCATGGGCGTGCTGATGTATCTCCCGGCCAGCCTGCCGGTGCTGGCCGAGCTCGCGGCACACGTGGCGCCCGGCGGCTTCACGGCCCTGGCGATACGCACCACGACCTCGGCGCTCTGGCGTCCTGCGGCCCGGCAGGACTGGCACGCGGCGCTTGCGGCATTCGGGGAGCATGACGCGGCCCGGGCCGAAGGGCGCGACGTGCGCTACGTCAACGAGATCGGAACCCCGGCCCGCGCCGATGACCTCGAGACGCTCACCGCCGCCGCAGCCGCGCACGGACTGGAGCTGGAGAACTGGTACGGCGTGCGGATCGCGGTTGACATGCAGGAACTCGACCCGCCGCCGCCTTCGGATCCGGACGAGCTGGCCGCGCTGCTCGACGTCGAAGAACGCCTCGGCGCCGCGGACCCGTACCGGCAGCTGGGGCAGCTCGCTCACCTGATCCTGCGCAAGCCAGGACGAGCCGCGGCCGTGCAACGATGAGGCCATGAGCGCTGAGCGGTTCCGCGTCCAGATCACCGCAGACCCCCGCGGCAATGGCGTCGTCACGATTCCGTTTGACCCGGACGAGGTGTGGGGCGCCAAGGCCGTGCATCACGTGGCCGGCACGGTCAACGGCTGCCGGGTACGGGTGACGCTCGCGCCGGGCGACGCCGGATGGGCGTTCACCCTGAACCCCTCGCGGATGGCTGGCACGGGCGCTGCGGTCGGCTCCGAGGCGGAGGTCGAGCTGAGGCCGGAGGGCCCACAGCGTGGCGATCTCGCCGATGACATCGCCGCGGCCCTGGCGGCGGCGCCGGCCGCCGGGGCCTTCTTCGACACGCTGGCGCAGTTCTACCGCAGGGCCTACCTGCGCTACATCGACGCGACGACCCGCCGGCCGGACCTGCGCGCGGTGCGCATCGCTGAGGTCGTGGGCCTGCTCGCCGACGGGGTCAAGGAACGGCCCCGGTCGCCAGCGAAGTAGCCGACTGGTAACGGTGTGGCGCCTGAGACCGGAGGGTCCCAGGCGCCACATGGGCTGGTCTGGCCGTTCAGGCGACGCGGCCGGCATAGCGGCGCAGGAAGCCGTCGCCGGTGTTGCTGGTGATCACCACGTCGTAGTAGCCATACGGATCGGTGGGCCAGGTGACTGTCTTGCTGCCGCCGGATCCCACGGTGACCGTCTGGGTGCGACCCTCGTAGTCGTTCGGGGTCAGCGTGTAGACGATCTGCCCATGCCCATCGTTGGCCAGCGTGAGCTCCAGCGAGCCTGCCTCTATCACCGCGCTCACGGTCGCGACCGGGTCGGCGTTGAGGCCGGCGGGCACAACCTCGCCGGCGAAGCTGGTCAGGAACCCGTCCGGGCCGTAGACCGAGAAGGCGTACTTCCCGGCCGTCAGCGTCGCGTCCCAGACGTAGGAGCGCGGCGAGCCCTGGAGCACCGTGAACGGCGTCGCCGTCGCGGGCAGGTAGTCGTCGGGGTAGACCGCGAAAGAGACGCCGACCTTGCCGGTGTTGGTGAGCGCGGCCGTGACCTGGCTGTTCGTGCGGTTGACCGTGACGTCGGCGAACGGCTGGTGCACGGTCGGGCGGTGCGGCCGGGTTCCGGGCTCCTGGCTCGGCATGCTCTGGTCGCCCTCGGCCGGAGGCGTCGTTGATCCGCCGGTCAGCTGGGTCAGCGCCCAGGTCTGGTTCAGGGTCGGGATGTTCCCGGGGATCGAGAAGTCCGGGTGCTGGAAGTCGAACGCGGCGGTGAGGTCACCGGTCACCGACTGACGCCACGGGGTGACGTTGACCGGCTGCACCCCGGTCCAGGCGGCCAGGAACCGCAGCATCGAGGTGTGGTCGTAGACGTTGGAGTCCACGTAGCCGCCCCGGGTCCACGGCGAGCAGATGAGCATCGGGACCCGGGTCCCGGGGCCGATCGGCAGGCCCGCGATGTGCTCGTCGGCGACGGTCGCTTCGGGGAACGGCGGCAGCTGGTGGTCGAAGAACCCGTCGTGCTCGTCGTAGGTGACGAACAGCGCGGTGTTCCGCCACAGCTCGGGGTTCGAGAACAGCGTCTGGAGCACGGTGTTCACGTAGTGGGCCCCGTAGTCGGGCGTGTAGGAGGGGTGCTCGCAATAGCCGGCCGGAGCGACGATCCACGACACCTGGGGGAGGGCGTTGCTGTTCACGGCCTTGATGAACGAGGACAGCACGTACGAGGCGTGGGTTTTGTTGATGTTCAGCCCTCGCGCCGTGGCCGGCTGCCATGGCGTGACCGCCCCGCGGACCGCGAGCTGGCTGGTGCCGCCCTCGGCGCTGTTGCTGCTGTTGTACTGCTGGTAGAACCACAGCGGGTTGTCGCCGTAGTCACCTACGAAGTACTCGGGGAAGTCGCCGCTGTCGCCGACCGTGTCGTTGGTGTAGACCTGCCAGTCGATCCCGGCGGCCTGCAGCAGCTCGGGGTACGTCGTGACCTCGGGTGTGCCGGCGTCAGGCCCGAAGTCGACCTCGTAGTCGTTGGGGTTGCTGGTCCAGCCCGCCGACGTTCCCGTCCAGAAGTACATCCGGTTGGGGCTGGT
>JASHQP010000643.1 GCA_030039095.1 Streptosporangiaceae bacterium | reverse complement strand
TCCACCGGCCGCGCGGTGAGCCGCGGCGGCCCCGGCAGCAGCCCGGTCAGGGCCACGCCGCCGCGCACCTGGCCGCTCACGACGGCGGGGAGCAGCGCCTCCCGCAGCGCGGCTGGCGTGCCCGGATCGAGCATGGCGCCGAGCAGCCGAAGGTGCTGCAGCCACACGAACGTCGACGCCAGGCACGCGGACGCGAGCTCCTCGATGACCAGGGGGACTTCCGCGCCCAGCCCGAGCCCGCCGGCTTCGGCCGGCGCGAAGATCCCGTAGAGCCCCGCATCGGCGAGGCCGCGCAGGTGCTCCTCGGGAACGGTATCGGCCGCGTCGACCGCCGCGGCGTCGGCAAGAAACCTGGCGGAGAGCCTTGCGACCGGCGTGGGCAGGTCGGGTGTCCCGGTCATGGGCGCCGTCATACCCGCTGGGTGGGCCGCGCCTGCGCGAACGTCCACCGGTTGCCTTCGAGGTCCTCCGCGACGTACGTGGCCAGCCACGGCCACTCCTTGCGGTGCAGGATGGCCGCCCCGGCCTGCTCCGCATGGGCGAGGTGTGCGTCGAGGTCGTCGACGTAGACCCAGGGCACGTGCGTCGGCTCAGCGGGTACGGTGCCCTCCCTGCCGAAGATCATCAGCGAGGCGTTGCCGACCCGGAACTCGATCCACGGCGCACCGTGCGAGCCTTCGGGCAGCGGATCGGGCTCCGACGGCAGACTCACCGGGTCGAAGCCGAACACGCCGGCCAGCCAGCGGGCTGCGGCACCCGGGCGCTCGTAGTAGACGCCCAGGCCCAGCCGGGCGATGTCCACCAGCCGGTGCGGCTCGTGATCACGCCTGGCGCACCACCGGCCGAACCACAGCGGGACCACGCGGTTCCAGGAGGTGCCGCCACGGTCCTTGCCTCCGGCCGGGATGCGGTGCTCTACCACCACGCGCGTGCCGGAGCCAGCGGGCTCGAACCTGACCTCGGTCTGCACGTCATCGACCGAGCTGGCCCAGCACACCCGCTCCCCCGGCTCCCAGACCGTGATCCGGGCCTCCTCCCGCATCGGCCCGCTGACCGGGTCATCGAGAACCTCGCCGATCCGCCCGCCCACGCCGGGCTCGCACCGGACCTCGACGACCCGCCCGGCGTCGGAGTGATTGATGGGCCCGCGAACCCACCAGAGGTCCATCTCCTCGGTGAAGACCCGGAACGCGACGGACGGGCTGACCGAGACCTCGACCTGTGACGAAACGACCGCGGGCTCGGTCATCGCTCCCCCTCGACGTGCCTTTTGAACGACCGTAGCTGCTCGTCCCACTGCGCCTGAAGCTGGTCGAGCCAGGCCCGCAGCACCACGATCGGCTCGGGCCGCAGCCGGAAGACCCGCAGCCGGGCGTCGTGGGCCCCGCGCTCGTCGGCGACGATGCCGGCCTCGAGCAGCACGCGCAGGTGCTTGCTCATCGTCGGCGAGGACACGCGCGCCGCCTGCGCCAGTTCCCCCGCTCGCTGAGGCCCGCCACTCAGCAGCTCGACCACGGCCAGCCGGGTCGGCTCGGCCAGCGCCTGCAGCACGGCAGGCATCTGGCCGCCGGAACTCTCCCTCGCCACAAAGGAAAATATTTCCGTTGAAGGCAATAATTGTCAAGCGCTGGCCGTCAGCGGACGACCAGGCGCAACGGGTGCCCTGCCCGGGTCGGTGCAGACGCGCCGGGGAGGAACGTCAGACAGGCACGGCCGCGCCGTTGACGAGGCCCGAGGACGGGGCGGCCAGGTACAGGTAGGACCGGGCGATGTCGGGGATCTTGGGCCACGAGGCGTGGTCGGCGTCCGGGATCGCCGCCCGGTTGGCCGGGGTGTCGATGATGCTGGGCACGACGCAGTTCACGGTGACCCCGGAGCCGCGCACCTCGTCCGCCGCCATGGACACGAGGTGCAGGACGCCGAGCTTGCTGACCGAATAGGCGAAGCCCGAGCCCTTGCTCACCACGCCGGCCCGGCTGGCGGTGTGCACGATTCTGCCAGCACCGGCGGCCTGCATTCCCCGCAGCGCGTGCTTGGTGATCAGCGCGGCGCTCACCAGGTTCAGCCTGAGCTGGCCGGCCAGCTCTCCCGGTTCGAGCTCCGCGAGCGGGCGCTGCGGCGCGAACCCGCCCACGGTGTTCACCACCGCCCAGGGCGCGGCCCCGGCGTTGAAGACGGCGGCCACCTGGGCGTCCTCGGTCACGTCGGCGGCCTCGTATTCGACGCCGGCCAGCTTGCTGTCGTCCGGGGGCTGCATCCGGTCCACGCCGATGACCGAGGCGCCCGCCTCGGCGAACGCCGCCGCCACTCCCGCGCCGAGCGCACCGGTGGCGCCGAAGACCAGCACCTGCCGCCCGTCGAAACCCTCGTCCTGCATGCCTGGCTCCCCTCGTGTCGTGGTCACGCTAGCCCTCTGACCGCGCGCGCCGGCGGCCTGTCCCCGCGGATCGCCGAGACCATGTCGAGCGCCTGGCGCGTCTCGGCGACGTGGTGCGCGCGGAAAATCCTTGCCCCCAGCCACGCGCAGATGGACGTGGCGGCGAGCGTGCCGGCCAGCCGCTCCCCCACCGGCAGGTCCAGCGTCTCACCGATGAAGTCTTTGTTGGACACCGCGGCCAGGACCGGCCAGCCGGTCGCCACCATCTCCGGCAGCCGCCTGGTCACTTCCAGGGAATGCCAGGTGTTCTTGCCGAAGTCGTGGGCCGCGTCGATCACGATCCGGGAGGGATCCACGCCGTCGGCGACCGCGCGGGCGGCCAGCGCCTGCGTCTGGTCGAGCACATCGGCCATCACGTCGGGGTAGCTCACCCGGAACGGCCTGGTGCGCGGCGCCTGCCTGCCCACGTGCGCGCAGACCAGGCCCGCCCCGAACTCGGCGGCCACCTCGCCGAGCCGCCGGTCCCAGCCTCCCCAGCTGTCGTTGATCAGGTCCGCGCCCGCCGCGCACGCCGCCCTGGCCGTCTCGTGCCGCCAGGTATCCACGCTGATGACGACCTCGGGGTGGGCGGCACGCACGCCGGCGATGAAGCCCGCCGTGCGCCGGATCTCCTCGGCCGGGTCAACCTCGGCACCGGGAGCCGCTGGCACGCCGCCGACGTCGACGATGTCGGCTCCCTCGGCCACGGCCTGGTGCACCCGGTCCATGGCCGCGGACTCGTCCCAGGTCACCCCGGGCCGGTAGAACGAGTCCGGCGTGCGGTTCACGATCGCCATGACCAGCAACTCGTGCGGCGCGAAGCTGGCCTGCCCCAGCCGCAGGGTGCCCTGCCGGTCTCCCATGACCTGCGATACTAGATCCGGTCATCCCTCAGGCCGCTCCGGAGGTCAGTATCCAGCGCCGTGTGCCGCGCTCGCCGCGCCCGTCATGAGGCGGCCGCGTCTGGCGCACCTGGGGCCGGCCCTGGAAAACCGCGACTTCCGGCTGTGGTGGCTGGCCATGCTCGGCATGAGCACGTCCCTGCAGATGCTCGAGGTGGCCATCGGCTGGGAGGTCTACGCCCAGCACCGCAGCCCGCTCGACCTGGGCTGGATCGGGCTCGCCGAGTTCGCCCCGATGTTCGTTCTCGCGATCCCGGCCGGCCACCTGGCCGACCGGCTGTCCCGCCGGCGAGTCTTCGCGATCGCGCTGCTGGTCGGCGTCGCCGTCGCGGTGGGGCTCGCCGTGCTCAGCCGGTCGGCGGTTTCCTCGGTGCTGCCCTACCTGGCGCTCGCGGCCGGGGCCGGCACGGTCATGGCGATCGGCACCCCGGCAGCCCGGGCACTGCCGCCCACGCTCGTTCCGGCCGGGCTGCTGCCGAGCGCGATGACGCTGCGCTCGATCGCCTCGCAGTCCGCGCAGGTGGCCGGGCCGGCCCTGGGCGGCGTGCTCTACGCCGTCTCACCCACGCTGGTCTACGCGCTGGCGGCGGCGCTGTGCCTGCTCGCCTCCGTGTCCGCGGTCATGATCCGGGCCCGGCCGGCCACGGCGAATCCCCGGACCCCGGCCTCGCCCGGCATCGAGAGCGTGCTGGAAGGGATGCGGTTCGTCGGGCGGACCCCGATGCTGCTCGGGGTTATCTTGCTCGACCTGCTGGTCGTCCTGTTCGGCGGCGCCGTAGCACTGCTGCCGGTGTTCGCGCGGTCGATCCTGCACGTCGGCCCGGAGGGCCTCGGCGTGCTGCGCGCCGCGCCGGCCCTGGGCGCCCTGGCCGCCGCGGCGATCCTGACCCGCAGGCCGCTGGTCCGCAGGGCAGGGCCCCGGCTGCTCCTGGTCGTCGCGCTGTTCGGCGGCGCCATCATCGTCTTCGGCCTCTCCCGGATCTTCGTGCTTTCCCTGGTCATGCTCGCCGTCAGCGGCTTCGCCGACATGGTCAGCGTGAACATCCGCACCACCACGGTCGCGCTGGTGACACCCGACCGGCTGCGCGGCCGGGTGTCGGCCGTGGAGATGGTGTTCATCAGCGCCTCCAACCAGCTGGGGGCGTTCGAGTCCGGGCTGGCCGCCTCGCTCGTCGGCACCGTGCCCGCGGTGGTGGGCGGCGGGGTGATCACCCTCGGCATCGCTCTCTCCTGGCGCCGGCTGTTCCCGGCGGTGGCCAGGATCGACCGCCTGCAGCAGATCAGGCCGGCCGGCGAGCCCGGCCTGCAGCCCGACCGCGAGCTGCGGCAGGCCTAGGGATCGTGGTCGGCGGGCGTCTCGAGCCGGACGCCGAGGTCCGGGAGGCGCTGCTCGCTCTTCGCGTACATCCGGAAGGCCCGCACGTCGGCCTCGGTGAGCCGGTCTGGCGGCACCAGCCGGGGCCGGATCACGCTGCGCGGCCAGAGCCGTCGGGCGCGGACCACGTTGATCTCCACGGCGTACATGGTGATCTGCGCCTGCAGGAACAGCCACGCCAGCAGGCCGAGGACGATCGCGAACACCCCGTAGAGCTCGGAGTACCTGGCCAGCTGATGCGACGCCAGGTACCCGCCGGCGACCTGCAGCGTCTGCCAGGAGCAGGCCGCGATCACCGCGCCGGGGAGCATCGCGCGGGCGCGTACCCCGGATGCTGTCCCGAACCGGAACGCTAGCCAGAACACTCCGACGTTGAGCAGCAGCGAGATCGCGATCGCGGCGATCCGCGCGGCCACGCCGCCGAGCACGTGCCCGGCGCCGCCGGACAAGCCGGCAAGCACGAGCGTGGCGAGCTCGCAGGGGCCCACGACCGCGATCAGGCCGACGCTGCGCAGCAGCGACGAGCCGAGCGCCGGCCGCCGGTGCAGTGGCACGGCCCAGGCGCTGTTCAGCGCGTTCTGGGTGGCCACCGCCAGCCCGCGGGCACCGAACAGGGTGCCGATGAGCCCGATCGCCAGTGCCGGCCCGGTCGAGCTGAGCGCGTGCACGTTGCTCTTCAGCTGCGCCCCGATCACCGGGTAGCTGGCCAGCGCGGAGTTGACGATGTCCTCACGGAGGGCCTCGTGGCTGGCCAGCACGAGGTCAAGGATCGTGACGAGCGCCAGGAAAAGCGGGAAAAGTGCGACAAAGGCGTAGTAGGCGATCAGCGCGGCCAGCAGACCCGCCCGGTCATCGGAGAATTTCTTCCAGGCGGCGAGCGGAAACGCCAGCCACGCATGCCGCTGCTGCAGGAGGTCAGCCTCCTGCTGCAGCGTCTGCAGCCTGCTCATGACATCCCCGGGGCCGAACGACATGTCATGGGTATTCCCAGCCCGGCGGCCGGGCGTCGGCTGGCCCAGCGTCAGCCGACCTGCCGGCCCTCGGCTGCCCAGTACGGGGCGCGCAGCTGCCGCTTCAGCACCTTGCCCGAGCCGGTCCTCGGCAGCTCGTCGATGAAGTCCACGGACCTCGGCGTCTTGTAGCTGGCCAGGTGCTCCCGGCTGAACGACATCACGTCCGCGGCGGACAGGTCGGCGCCGGGACGGCGGACGACGGTGGCGTGCACGGTCTCGCCCCATTCCCCGGACGGGATCCCGAACACCGCCGCCTCGTAGATGTCCGGATGCTGGTCGAGCGCGGCCTCGATCTCGGCCGGGTAGATGTTCATCCCGCCCGAGATGATCATGTCGTTCTTGCGGTCGCAGATGTAGTAGAAGCCCTCGTCGTCGCGATAGGCGATGTCGCCGACGGTGTGCAGGTCGCCGCGGCGCGCCTTGTCGTAGCTGTCCCGCTGCTTGTAGTACTCCTCGTAGATGCCGGGCGAGCGCACGAACAGCTCGCCGGTGTGGTCGGGCCCGGTGCCGGTCACCTCGTGGCCATCGGCGCCGAGGAGGAATACCTCCACGCCAGGCGCTGGCCTGCCGCAGGACCCGGGCTTGCGCCGCTGGTCCTTCGGCTCGAGCACGCAGTCGACACCGAGTTCGGTCGAGCCGTACACCTCCCACAGCGAGTCTTCCGGGAAGTCGGCCAGGTACTGCAGCTTCAGCGTGTAGCTCCACGGCGCGGCATTGGCGATCATGCGCTTCATCGACGACCGGTCGTAGCGCTTCTTGACCTCCTCGGGCAGCGCGCAGACCATCCGGATCGGCGCGGGGGCGGCGAAGGTCGAGGAGACCCGGTAGGTGTCCACCAGGCGCAGCCAGTCCTCCGGGTCGAACTTCCGCTGCACCACGACGGTCTGCCCGAGCGCCAGAGCGCCGCCCATGAATCCCCATGGGCCGCTGTGGTACAGCGGGCCGGACGTGAGGTAAACGTCGTCGGGGGTGTAGCCGATCAGCCCGATCAGCCGGACCGCGCTGGTGTCCTGGGCGCCCGGCCGGGCGAGGCGCACCGCGCCTTTCGGCTTGCCCGTGGTGCCGGAGGTGAAGATCATGGTCCCCGAGCCGGCCTCGGGCTCGGGATCCGGCGGCGCGGTGGCCGGGGCGGCCGCGACGAAGTCGTCGGCCAGCATGCCGTCCGGGGCCGGGCCGCCGTACACGATCACGTGCCGCAGCCGCTCGACGCGGGTCAGCAGATCCGCGAACATGGGCGCGAGCTCGGCGTCCACGTAGGCCACCGTCGCGTCGGAGTGGCCGACCACGTACTGCGCCTCTTCCGTGGTCAGCCGGTAGTTCAGCGGGACGGCGACGAAACCCCCCTTGCGGCTGGCGCCGATCGCGGCGACGACCTGCGGGGAGTTCGGCCCGCACCAGATGACCTTCTCGCCGGGCTGCACGCCCAGCGAGAGCAGCGCATTGGCCACGCGGTTCGACTGCTCTTCCAGCTCGCGGTAGGTCCAGCGGGTGACCTGCCCGTTGCCCCTGTCGTCGATGACCGCGGGCTTGTCTGGCTGGGCCTGCGCGTACAAGGTCAGAAAGTCCGGCATGCTGCCCAGCTTCCTACCCCAGCGGCGCCAGCGGAAGACGCACGACCAGGACAGAGCCTGGGATATCGTGCACAGGTGATCGCTGGCGAGTCGAACTGGGTGCCGCCCGGAGTCGATACCCGACGGGCGAACCCGGCCCGCGTCTACGACTACTTACTCGGCGGCACCCACAACTTCCTGGCCGACCAGGACGCCGCCCGCGCGATCCTCGCGGTGGAGCCGAACACGCGGCCCGGCGCCCGGGCCAACCGGGCGTTCCTCGGCCGGGCTGTGCGGTTCATGGCCGCGCAGGGCATCCGCCAGTTCCTCGACATCGGCTCCGGCATCCCGACCGAGGGCAACGTGCACGAGATCGCCCAGCAGGCCGTCCTGGGTGCCAGGGTCGCGTACGTCGACAGCGATCCCGTGGCCGTCGCGCACGCCCTCGCGATGCTGGACGGGAACGCGGACGCCGGGATCACCGAAGCCGACCTGAGAGAGCCGCGGCAGATCCTGGCCGATCACGAGGTCCGCCGGCACATCGACCTCGCGCGGCCCGCCGGGCTGCTGCTCAGCATGGTCCTGCACTTCATCAGCGACGACGAGGACCCGTGGCGGATCGTGGCCACGCTGCGCGACGCGCTCGCGCCCGGCAGCTATCTGGTGCTGGCCCATCTCACGAACGAGAGCAAGCCCATCGTCGCCCAGGCCGCGGAGACGGTGTACAACCGCAGCGTCAGCACGGACATCCACATGCGCTCGCGCGCGGACATCCTCAGGTTCTTCGACGGTTTCGACCTCGTGGAGCCCGGGCTCGTCTACATGACCCAGTGGCGGCCCGACTCCCCCGACGACGTGCCCGCCGATCCCAGCCAGTTCTGGGTCCTGGTCGGCGTCGGCCGCAAGCCCTAGCCCCGGCGTCAGGGCGACTCGACGCTGGCCAGGAACGCGTTCACCAGCGCCGTGAACTCGTCGGGCTGCTCGGCGAAGCAGAGATGGGACGCGTCCTCGATGATCTCGAGCTGCGAGCCGGGGATCCGCCGGTGCATCTCCTCCAGGTGGGCGGGCCGGCACTCGTCGTGCCTGCCGCCGACCAGCAGCGTGGGCACCGTGATCTCGCCGAGCCGGCCCATGATGTCCCAGGTCTTCAGGGTCCCGGTGACCGTGAACTCGCTCGGGCCGTTCATCGTGTTGTACACGGAGTAGCCCGCCTCGGCGAACGAGCGCTCCAGGCCCGCCGGCCACGGCGAGAGCCTGCAGACGTGCTCGCGGTAGAAGCCGAGGATGGCCGCCTGGTACTCGGGGCAGGCGGTGAAGCCGGCGGCCTCGTGCTCGCGGATGACCCGCCGGACCTCGTCGGGCTGCGCGGCGATCAGCTCGTCGCAGTCCCTGACCCACCTGATCATGCTGGCCGGGCTGCCGCACAGGACCAGGCTCATCAGCTGCGGCTGGCGGTCCAGCACGTACTGCTGCGCCAGCATCCCGCCCCAGGAACTGCCGAACAGGTGCAGCCGGTCCAGGCCCAGCGTCTCTCGGACGGTCACGAGCTCGTCAACGAATCTTTCGACAGTCCACAACGCGACGTCCTCGGGCCGGTCGGCCTTGCCGCAGCCGAGCTGGTCGTAGAAGATCACCTGGCGCTGGTCGGCAAGCGCCTCGAGGGGTTCCAGGTAGTAGTGGGTGAACCCGGGCCCGCCGTGCAGGCAGAGCAGCGGTATCCCGCCCTCGCCGACCGAGCGGTACCAGACCCGGCCGCCGGTGACGTCGATGAACCCTTCCTGCGCCATTCAGGCTCCCTCCCCCTGCGTGGCCGGCGCCGTGGCGGTGACCGGCTCGTCGGCGAACACCTGCCGCATCTCCGGCAGCCGCGAGGGGTGCCGGGCATACAAGTAGATCAGCACCGCGAGCCCGATCAGGAACCAGACCCCGATGATCAGCCCGACCTCGCTGTCGGGATAACTCAGCGGCGAGACGAACTTCAGCACGGACTTGCCGATGCCGAGCGCGGTGAACCAGACGGGCAGGAACGCGAGAATGCCCACGACCGGCACCACGAGGTGCAGGAACCAGTTGAACTCGGAACGCTGGAAGCGCAGGTAGTACAGGACGCAGGACAGGTTGAAGATGATGTAGATCGCCACCATGATCCCGGTGAGGATGGTGGCCAGCAGCGAGAACGTGTCCACCGGGCCGAAGTGGATGCCGAGCGGGATCCCGATCGCGAGCGTGAGCAGGAACTGGACGATCACGCCGACAAACGGCGACCGGTACTTTGGGTGGGTTGAGGCCAGCCGGCGCGGCAGCAGCCCGACCCTGGCCATCGCGAACCAGGTCCGCGTCGTCGCCAGCGTGCCCGCGTTCCCGTTGGCGAACGTCGAGTTGAGGATCGCCAGGAACGCGATCACCCAGCCGATCCCCCAGACGTCGCGGGCCAGCTGAATCCACGGGCTCCCGCCGTTGAGCGCGCCGAAGCTCGCGAACTTGTCCGGCCCGAAGAACACGTCGCCCGCATACGTGCCCAGGACGTAGAACAGCCCGATCACCAGGCAGGACGTCATCACCGCGATGCCGATCGTGCGCCGCGGGTTGCGCGCCTCCTCGGCGAGCGGCGCCGCGGCCTCGAAGCCGATGAACGCCAGGATCGTGTAGACCGAGCCGGCCACCACGCCGGAGAACCCGTGGTATCCCCCGAGCGTGGCGTAGTGCAGGGTGAACACCGAGCCGGTGTTGCCCGAGCCCGCCTTCGCGATCAGCCAGACGGCCAGGACCACGAAGATGAGGATCTCCAGCGCGCCGAGCACCGTTCCGGTTCCCGCGCTGACCACGACGCCGCGGAAGTTCAGGCCGGCGATCACGAGCGCCGCGACGATCATGAAGATCACCCAGACGGTGGTGAACTGCCAGTGAAACTCGGCCTCCGTGACCGACGAGACCAGGTAGCCGAACAGCACCATCGTGGTCGGCCCGATCAGCATCTCGATCAGCGAGTAGCCCCAGCCGACCAGGAACCCGAGCGACGGGTGGATGCCGACGGCCGGGTACGTGTAGATGCTGCCCGCCGACGGCAGGTGCCTGGCCAGCTGCCCGATCGAGCTGGCCACGAGCAGGCAGCCGACGAGCGCGAGCAGCACGGCCAGCGGCAGCGCCCCGCCCGCGTAGGTGGCCCCGAGCGAGATCGACAGGGCCAGGGCGCCGGCCGGCGCCATCGAGGTCACCGCCTGGAACAGCACCTCGCGAAGGCCGATGGCGCCCCGGTTCAGTCCAGCAGAGTTCACGCCCGCCGAGTCCGCGGCGGAATGCGCTGCCGCCATGCCAGCCCCCTTGTGCCGGTTATTACGGTCATAAATCGCCACATGCCGATTTGCAAGGGGACAGCGTGCCGGACGGT
>JASHQP010000642.1 GCA_030039095.1 Streptosporangiaceae bacterium | reverse complement strand
ATGACGTCGTGCGACCGGTGCCGGTGCAGACCAGCCACGCCGCCCGGCCCGACGGCGTACTTCACCCGGGTCCGCCAGCCCAGCCCGGTCTCGTCGCCGGGCATCGCCTCGACGCTCACATCCCGCTCGATGCCGGCGATCCGCTGCAGCTGCTGGCGGATCACGGCGGCCTTCAGCGAGCGCTGGGCCGGCAGGCTCGCGTGCTGCCAGTCGCACCCGCCGCAGCCGCCCGGGCGCGCGTGCGGGCACGGCGGCTCCACCCGGTCGGCCGCAGCATCCAGGATCTCCGTTGCATCGGCCCTGGCCAGCTTCGAGGTGGTCTGGGTGATGACCGCCCTGACCCGCTCGCCGGGCAGCGCGTGCCGCACGAAGATCACCGGTCCGGAGGCCTGCCTGGCGACGCACCAGCCACCGTGCGCTGCCTCGCCGACGGTCAGCTCGATCGGGTCGCCCACATGCAGCAGATCAGGCGCGGATAGGGTCACAGCACCCATGCTCCCGCGGGTTCGTTGCGGGCGGCAGGCTGGGGTATCACCTGGGCCTAGCACCACTGCTTGCCAGGTAATACGGTGATCGGGACCGTTATCGCGGGAAGGAAGACCGTGCACATCGTGATCATGGGATGCGGGCGGGTCGGCTCGAGGATCGCTCACACTCTGGAGAACCTGGGCCACACGGTCGCCATGATCGACCAGGACCCCGATGCGTTCCGCAAGCTGTCGGCGGCATTCAAGGGCAAGAAGATCACCGGAATCGGTTTTGACCGTGATGTTCTGATCGAGGCGGGTATCGAGCAGGCCGATGCTTTCGCGGCGGTCAGCAGCGGCGACAACTCGAACGTGATCGCGGCGCGGGTGGCCCGGGAATCGTTCGGGGTCCGGCGCGTGGTGGCCAGGATCTACGACCCCCGCCGGGCCGAGGTCTACCAGCGGCTCGGCATCCCGACCGTAGCCACCGTGCAGTGGACGGTCGACCAGATGCTGCGGAAGGTGCTGCCCGAGGGCGCGCAGCCGCTGTGGCGCGATCCGACCGGCGTGATCGTGCTCGCCGACGTCGCCTACGCCGACCACTGGCTCGGGGAGAAGGCGACCGCGCTGGAAGAGGAGGCCCGGACCAGGATCGCGTTCATTTCCCGGCTCGGCGAGGCCATGCTCCCCGGCCCCGGCACCGTGCTCCAGGAGGGCGACGTGGTGCACGTGCTTACCGAGGAAAGCGACCTGGACAGGATCGCCGCCGTGTTCGCCAGGCCGGCCCCGCCGGGGAAGGGAAGCCACTGATGCGAGTCGCCATCGCCGGGGCGGGCTCCGTCGGCCGGTCCATCGCCCTGGAACTGCTCGGCAACGGCCACGAGGTCCTGCTGATCGACAAGGATCCGCGGAAGATCAAGGTCTACAACATCCCGAACGCGGAGTGGCTGCTCGCCGACGCGTGCGAGATCTCCTCGCTGGAGGACGCCTCGCTCGAGCGCTGCAACGCCGTGATCGCCGCAACCGGCGACGACAAGGTCAACCTCGTGGTGTCGCTGCTGGCCAAGACCGAGTACGGGGTGCCGCGGGTGGTGGCGCGCATCAACCACCCGAACAACGAGTGGCTGTTCAACGAGTCGTGGGGGATCGACGTGGCCGTGTCGACGCCCCGGCTGCTCTCGGCCCTGGTCGAGGAGGCGGTCAGCGTCGGCGACCTGGTCCGGCTGATGACCTTCCGGCAGAGCGAGGCCAGCCTGGTCGAGCTCACCATGCCCGCCGACGCGCCGCTGGCGGGCCAGCGGATCGGCTCGATCGAGTGGCCGAGCGACACCGCGCTCGTCGCGATCCTGCGCGACGGCCGCGTGATCGTGCCGAACAGCGACGATCCCCTGGAGACCGGGGACGAGCTGCTGTTCGTGACCAGTGAGGACGTCGAGGAGGAACTGGGGGCCCTGCTGGCGGGTCACTGAACGCACGGCCTCCCGCAGGCGGCATCACCTGGTTTCGGTGATCTCCGGGCCGCGCTCGAACGGGTTCGGGTAGGCCGGGCCCTCGTCCTCCTTGGCGAGTTCTTCCTCGAGAGCCTCCTGCGCGTCCTGCGGCAGCCGGATCTCCAGCAGATCGCCCGGCGGGGCCGGATGATCGCCGCGCACGACGACGACGTCGGCGAAGAGCTCCTCGAACGGCCTGGCGAGCTCCGGGTGGGCCGCCGCCGGGCCGCGGATCATCCCGCGCAGGAACCAGCGGGGTCCGTCGACGCCAAGGAAACGGACCGGCTCCAGCTGGCCGCGCCGGCCCTCTCCGCCCGGATGCAGCCGCGCGCGCAGCTCGGGGCCGAACGGCCCCTCCGCGGGCTGGCTGTCACCGCCCGCCTTCGCCACCTCGTCGGCGAACTCCTGGCGCACCTCGTCCCACAGCCCGCTGGTCTTCGGGGCGGCAAAGGCCATCAGCTCGATCGAGCTGTCGTCGCGGCGGACCGTGATCCACACACCCACGCCCTCGGCGACCTTGACCTCGATCTCGATGCCGTCGTACATCGGCACGAGCAGGCTGCCGAAATCTATCCGGTCGCGCTCCGGGTAGCCGCCGCCCCCGTCCCACGGCCCGGATCCGGGCGCCCGCTCGCCGCCAGAACCGCCGGCAGCCGCCTCGCCGAAGCCCTCGTCCTCGTCGTCCTCGTCGTCCTCGTCCAGCTCGTCTGGGTCGCCATACAGCTCCGGATCACCCTGGTCGCTGCCAGGGTCATATCCGGGCTCCGCGTCCGCACGGCGGCGCCGTCGGAACACCTGCTCGCTCCTAACTTCCTTGCGGAAAACGCTGTCTTACGGAAACGCTGTCTACCCGGCCGAGGTGACCGCCGCGGCGTGTCCTCCCGTCGAGCCGAACCCGCCCTCGCCTCTCGCCGACCCCGGCAGCCGCTCGACCTCGTCGAATACCGGGCGCTCCACACGCTGCACGACGAGCTGGGCGATCCGGTCCCCGCGCTGGAGCCGAACCGGGTTCTCCGCATCCGTGTTCATCAGGATGACCCTGATCTCGCCACGGTACCCGGCGTGCACGGTTCCTGGCGCATTCACGATCGTGACGCCGTGCCGTGCCGCGAGGCCGGAACGGGGGTGGACGAACGCGGCGTAGCCATCGGGCAGGGCTATGGCGATCCCGGTCGGCACGACCGCACGCTGCCCGGGTGCGAGCTCCACATCGGCGGCCGCGTACAGGTCCGCGCCCGCATCACCGGGGTGAGCCCGCTCCGGCGGCGGGAGCCCGGGGTCAAGCCGCTGGATGAGCACCCGGACGGCGTCGGGCTGCGAGTTCATGTGTGCCGAGTCTCTCACGCAGGTGACCTTACCGGCGACCAGGAACGTTCGCGCATAACGCCGGTGTCTCCCGGCCAGCGCTCACCCTCACCAGCCGCAGGCCGCCCAACCCGCCAACCCCAGGCCGCCCAGCACCCACCAACAGGCCGCCCAGCACCCACCAACAACGGGGCTGCGGGAGGCTACGGCCCGCCGGCGGCAGCGTCGGTGCCCGGGGGCGGCGCCCGCGGCGGAGACCCTCGCAGGTGCGGCCACGCGTAGCAGATCGCGGCGGCGGCAGGGACCGCGACGATCGCGCCGGCGATCCCGGCGACGATGCCCCCGACGGCCAGGACCAGGATGATCGCGAGCGGGTGCAGCCGCACGATGCGCCCCACCACGAGAGGCTGCAGCAGATGGCTCTCGATCTGGTTTTCCAGCAGGAAGACGCCGAGGAGGATCACGGCCGCGATCCAGCCCTTGGTGCCGAGCGTCACCACGATGGCGAGCGCCCCGGCCACGAGGATCCCGACCAGCGGCACGAACGCGGCAACGAACACCAGGATGATCAGCGGCACGAGCAGCGGCACGCCGAGCAGCCAGAGGGCAAGGCCGATGAAAACGGCGTGGATCGCGGCGACCGCGGTGGTGCCGCGCACGTAATTCACCAGCGCGGCCCATGCGGCCGCTCCCGCGTTGTCCACCCGCTGCCTGGTCTCTGGGCGCAGGTCCTTGATCAGCCAGGCCCAGATGCGCTCGCCGTCCTTGAGCAGGAAGAACGTGATGAAGATCATCAGGACTAGCCCGGTCAAGAGCTCGAGGACGATCTTCCCGCCGGTGACCACCGTGCCGGCGATGAGCGACTTGTGCTGGGACAGGAAGTGCACGATGTCGTTGTAGTACTGCTGCAGGCGCACGCTGTTGAGGTGGAAGGGCGCGCCGGCGAGGGAGGCCTGCACCTCGTGGGTGGTGTGCTTCACCTCGGTCTGCAGTCGCGGGTAGTCAGCCGACACCCGGTTCGCGGCCAGGATCGAGATCCCCGCGAGGACCACGATGGCGGCCAGGACCGTGCACCACGTCGCGGCCAGCGACGGCATACCGGACCGGCGAAGCCGCGCGGTCAGCGGCTGCAGCAGCGCGGTCAGCAGCAGCGCCGCGATACACGGCAAGACGACCAGGCTGAGCGCGCTTGCTACCCGGAACGCCACGTAGATCAGCAGGCCGACAACGAGCAGGCGCCACGACCAGGCAGCGGTGCGCTGCAGTGCTCTCGGCACCGGCGGCTCGCGCACGAACCGGCCACTCTCCTCCGCCCGCGCGCCGACCGGGTCGTCGTTCGCCGCCGCGTCCGCCTCGCGGTACCGTCCGGGTTCGCCGTGCTGACCGGGCTCCCCGTGCTGCCCGGCTTCGCCGTCCTGCGCGGCCCCGGCCTCGCTCGCGTCGGCGCCGGGCCGTCGCTGGACCGCGGTGGCCACCCGGTCGCCCGGGGAAGGGTCCGCTTCGACGTCCCGGTTCCCGCGCCATGCCCACCACCCGCTCATGACATCCATGTAACCAACTACGGTGGGGTAATGCGCAGTTACACCGAACGGCTTCGCGTGCCGGCTTCGTACTGGTGGCTGGACATGCTGACCGCGATCACGTTTGCCAGCTTCGTCTGGGCGGGGTTCAACCTGCTCGTGGCGCTCGCGTCATACGTCGTGTTTTGCGGCGGAGTCGCCGCCGTGCTGCTGCTCTGGGGCCGCACCACGATCGAGGTGTCCAGCGGCGAGCTGCGGGCGGGTGCCGCCACCCTGCCGCTGGCTATCGCCGGCGAGGTGGTCGCGCTCGACGAGACCCAGGCTCAGGCGCTGCGCGGCCCCCGCGCGGACCCGAGAGCCTTCATGCTGATCAGGCCGTATCTGAAGCTCGCCGTGTACATCGAGGTCAGCGGGGAACACCAGGATCGGCCCTACTGGTTGATCGGCTCACGGCGGCCGGCCGAACTTGCCGCCGCCATCGAGCGATCACGGCCGCAGGCCCGCGCCGGCGGCACCCCCGTGGGATGATCAGCAGACTGTCGGGAGGAAGGTCCTTGGATGGCGGATAAACGGGGCAGCGGCGGCAACAAGCTGGTCAGTGGGGTGATCGGCTTTGCCGCGGCCTTCGGCGCACGGAAGATACTCATCTTCGCCTGGAAGAAGATCACCGGAAAGGAGCCACCCGAGCATCCCGAGGACCCGCAGGTCGCCCTCAGCGAGGCGCTGACATGGGGAATCCTGCTCGGGGTGGGCGTCCAGGTCGCCCGCATGCTCGCGCTGCGCGCCGCCACCAAGCGGGTCTCCGGACCCGAGGACCCGGCGGAGTAGAAGGGGTCGGCGGCCCGGTCCACCCTGTCCGCCGTTGTCCCTGGGGTTGATCGCGTGACAGCGAAAGATCGTTCCCGGCTCCTGTTCAAGATCAGGTATGCGGCCAGGAACCCTGACCGCATCGCGGGTTACGCGCGCCGCCGCGGCCGCGACACGCTGCTCAGGCTGCAGTCCCGCGATCATCTGAGCTACTACCGGGCGGTCATGGCCTCGGACGCCGCCCGCAGCCACGAGGGCGCCGTGGGCAGCAGCACCCATGAGTCGTGGATGAAGATCGGCCAGATGCAGTTCGACTACCTGATCGGCCACGGCCTGAAGCCCGGGATGCGGATGCTCGAGATCGGCTGCGGGAACCTGCGCGCGGGGCGCCTCTTCATCGACTACCTGGATGCCGGGAACTACTGCGGCATCGACATCTCGCCCGACATCCTTCTGGCCGCGGCCGACACCGTCGCCGAGTATGGGCTGCAGGCCAAGCTGCCGCGGCTTACCCTGGTCCGGGACATGGGCCTGGGGTTCCTTCCCGACGGCTACTTCACGGTGGTGCACGCGCACAGCGTGTTCTCGCACTCACCCATCGAGGTCATCGACGAGTGCCTGCGCTCGGTGCGGCGGGTGATGGCCCCCGACGGATTCTTCGACTTCACCTTCGACCGGACCGAGGGCGCCGAGCACCACGTGCTGCACGAGGATTTCTACTACCGGACCGAGACCCTCATCGCGCTGGCCGCCAGGCACGGCCTGCAGGCCAGGTTCATGGATGACTGGGAACTGCTGCCGCACGAGCAGTCCAAGCTCCGCGTGACTCACGGGGTCTGACGGGGCGAACGTTCGACTAACTTCGGGCCTTCTGGGCAGCTTCGACCCTATCCATCCCGCGCCCGGCGGGGCCAGGATGGGAAGTGGCCCAAGTGATCAGCCCGGGGAGGTGGGCGAATGCCCGAGCGGAGGGTGCTTGGCATTGTCCTGGCCGGCGGTGAGGGAAAGCGGCTGGCGCCGCTGACCGCCGACCGCGCCAAACCCGCGGTGCCGTTCGGCGGCCTCTACCGGCTGGTGGATTTCGCGCTCTCGAACATGGTCAACTCCGGCATCCGGCGGATCTGCGTGCTGACGCAGTACAAGAGCCACAGCCTGGACCGGCACGTCACGACGACCTGGCGGCTGAGCAGCCTGCTCGGCAACTACGTGACCCCGGTGCCCGCGCAGCAGCGGCTCGGCCCGTACTGGTACACCGGTTCGGCGGACGCGATCTACCAGTCGCTGAACCTCATCTACGACGATCAGCCGGACATCGTGATCGTGTTCGGGGCCGACCACGTGTTCCGGATGGACGCCACCCAGATGATCGATCAGCACGTGGCGTCGGGGACCGGCGTCACCGTTGCCGCCCTTCCCGTGCCGCGCGAGGAAGCGACAGCGTTCGGTGTGATCGAGACCGCCAAGGACGGGCGCACGGTCGAGGCTTTCCTGGAGAAGCCGGCCGATCCGCCGCCCCGGCCTGGCCACCCCGACGAGGCATTCGCCTCGATGGGCAACTACGTCTTCACCAGCGACGTGCTCGTCGACGCGCTGCGCAAGGACGCTGAGGACAGCGACAGCAGGCACGACATGGGCCGCGACATCATCCCCATGCTGGTGCGGGAGCGCCTGGCCGAGGTCTATGACTTCCTCGAGAACGAGGTGCCGGGTGCTTCCTCGCGCGACGCCGGATACTGGCGCGACGTGGGCACGCTCGACTCGTACTTCGACGCGCACATGGACCTGTGCGCGGTGCAGCCGGTCTTCAACCTGTACAACGGCAAGTGGCCGATCCTGACGCACGTGCCGTCGCAGCCGCCCGCCAAGTTCGTGCACGACAGCGGCGACCGGGTCGGCCGCGCGATCAACAGCATCGTCAGCAACGGCGTCATCGTCTCCGGCGGCCTCGTCAGCAACTCGGTGCTCTCGCCCGGGGTCCGGGTCAACAGCTGGTCCCAGGTGGAGCGGGCGGTGGTGCTGCACAACACCGAGATCGGCCGCCACGCCGTCGTACAGGACGCGATCCTGGACAAGAACGTGATCGTCCCGGAAGGGGCCGAGGTCGGCGTGGACAAGGAGCGTGACCGGGCGCGCGGCTTCACCGTGTCGCCGGGCGGCATCACCGTGGTCGGCAAGGGCCAGATGGTGCCGCAGTGACCGCCGGGCTCCCGGGCAGGCTCAATGTGGCGCTGCTGACCAGGGAGTACCCGCCGGAGGTGTATGGCGGAGCGGGCGTGCACGTCGAGTACCTGGCGCGCGAGCTGGCCGGCCTGGTTAGCCTCACCGTGCACTGCCAGGGCGCGGACCGGCCCGGGGCGATCGCCCACCGGTCATGGGATCACCTCGCCGGTGCGAACCCGGCGCTGCAGACGATCTCGGCCGACCTGTCGATGACGGCCGCGGTCGCCGCCGCCGACCTGGTCCACTCGCACACGTGGTACGCGAACCTGGCTGGCCATCTGGCCGCGCTGCTGTACGGGATCCCGCACGTGGTCACCGTGCACTCACTGGAGCCGCTGCGGCCCTGGAAGGCCGAGCAGCTCGGCGGCGGCTATGCCCTGTCCTCCTGGTGTGAGCGAACCGCCGTCGAGGCCGCAGCAGCGGTCATCGCGGTCTCCGACGGCATGCGGGACGACGTGCTCGCCGCGTACCCGGCGGTGCCCGCCGGGCGCGTCCACGTGATACGCAACGGCATCGACACCGTCGAGTACTCACCCGACCCGGCGACCGACGTGCTCGACCGGTACGGGATCGACCCCGTCCAGCCCATGGTCATCTTCGTCGGCCGGGTTACCCGGCAGAAGGGGCTCCCGGTGCTGTTGCGGGCCGCCGCCGACCTCAACCCGGCGGTACAGCTCGTGGTCTGCGCGGGCCAGGCGGACACGGCCGAGCTCGAAGCCGAGGTCAGCGAGCTCGCCGCGCAGCTGCGCGCGACCAGGTCCGGGGTGATCTGGATATCCGGGATGCTGGCCAAGCGTGAGGTGATCCAGCTGCTCACGCACGCAACGGTGTTCGCCTGCCCGTCCCTGTACGAGCCGCTCGGCATCGTGAACCTGGAGGCCATGGCCTGCAGCACCGCGGTCGTCGGTTCCCGGGTTGGCGGGATACCCGAGGTGGTGGCGGACGGAAAGACGGGCCTGCTCGTCCCGCCCGGCGATCCGGCTGCGCTCGCCGAGGCCATCAACGTGCTGCTGGCCGATGAGCCGCTGGCCGCTGAGATGGGCAGGCTCGGCCGCGCCAGGGCCGAGACCGAGTTTGGCTGGGCCAGCATCGCCGCCCAGACGGTCGCGCTCTACACCGAGCTCGCCGGGGTTCCGCTTCCCGCCTAGGCTCGCGGCCCGCAAGAGCCGGGGCCGGGCCGCCGCTCGCCCGCAAGAAGCGGGCCCGGGCCGCCGCTCCCCCCGCGAGCACCCGCCTGGGTTAAGATATATCGCAAATCCCGGCGAGACGGGCGGTGGCGTGGCGATGACGGTGTCTCGTGGCTGGGCTGGAAGCCCGGGAGGTGCGATGTGAGTCCAGAGGAGATCTCGATGAAGCCAGATGGCGCGGCCGGGCTGGGCCAGCCTCCGGCAATCCGCGCGTCCGATCAGGACCGGGATGCCGTCGTGCAGCGGCTGCAGCAGGCCTTCGCTGAGCGGCGGCTCGACGATGACGAGTTCGACGAGCGCATGCGCGCCGCACTCTGCGCGCGGACCAGCACCGACCTCGGCCGCCTGACCGCAGATCTGCCGGCCCCCGCCCCGCAGGGCAGCGCCGCGCCAGCGGTCTCGGGCAAGGCGCCGGGCCGGTGGGCGGTGGCGTACAAAAACTCGATCCGCCGCGGCGGCCGGTGGCGCGTGCCCGAGCGCTTCACCTCCGTCGTTTACAAGGGCGGAGGCTGGCTCGACCTGCGGGCCGCCGAGCTGACCGCGCCGGTCACCACGGTGGTCGCTGTCGCGTACAAATCACGGATCGACATCCTGGTTCCGCCCGGCGTCCGCGTCGAGATGGACGGCTTCGGCGTGAGCAAGGGCTGGTCGGCAGACGAAGAGACGGAGGTCCGCCCGCCGCACGACGCCCCGACGGTGCACATCCGGGGCATCGCGTACAAGGGCACGATCGAGACCAGGACCAAGCCGCAGGAACGCTGACGCGCCTTCGCCACGCGTCGGGCCCGGCCGGTGCTGCCTGGTCAGGTGACGGAGCCGGCGGCGGCACCGGTGATGCGGTCGCCCCACCGGGCGATCTCGCCCTCCAGGTCGAGCGGCGCGATCATGTCGCCGGCCTGCATTTCCCGCTCCCAGTCCTCCGCCGGCACCCGCCACATCACCTCGAACTCGATGCCACTCGGGTCCTTCGCGTACAGGGACTTGGAGACCCGGTGATCGCTCGCGCCGACTAGCGCCCCGCGCTCGTCGAGCCTGGCCCGGGTCTCCGCAAGCTCAGCCAGCGTGCCCACCTCCCAGGCCAGGTGGTACAGGCCCACGTAGGGATTGCGCGGCACAGGCGCGTTTCCTACCTCGAACAGGCCGAGGTCGTGATCGTTCGCCGATTCCGGTGACCGGAGGAACGCGGCGCGACCGGGGATCTGCATGCGCACCTCGAACCCGAGGGCGTAGCAGTAGAACTCGACGACCTTGTCGAGGTCGCTGACGTAGAGGACGGCGTGGTTCAGGCGGCGTACAGCCATGGCGAGTCTCCAGAATCGGCGTTCTGTCAGTGAAAAGACGGCCGCGCCCGTTCTGATTCCCGTGGGTGCGTGAGCGGGGCGAGGGACAGGCGGGGAGCGCCGGCGGGCTACGTGATCGCGGCCTGGCCGGTGTAGACCCCGCGGGGGCGGATCGGCGTGGCGCGCACGTACTCCTCGAGCGCGTGCGCCAGCCAGCCGGCCGTCCTGGCGACCGCGAACACGGCCTCACCGGCGCCGGGAATCATCTCGGCCACCGCGGCCAGCAAGGCCAGCGCGAACTCAATGTTCGGTGCGGGGAGCGCGCGCCTGCCCGCCTCGGCCAGCACCGCCTCGGCGACGGCCAGCGGGCCGGAGTCCGGGGCCGCGGCCCTGATCAGGTCGAGCAGCAGCATCGCCCGCGGGTCGCCGGTCTGGTAGACGAAATGGCCGAGCCCGGGGATGCGCTCCCCCCGGCGCAGGAGCTCGCCGACCACGCGCGGCGCGTCGGCGGGCTC
>JASHQP010000641.1 GCA_030039095.1 Streptosporangiaceae bacterium | reverse complement strand
GCGTGTACCTCGGATGTACCTGGCGGTGACCTGAGATATACCTGGCGGGACTGGTCGGCTCAGAAGGTGCCCGGCCCCGACGACTTCCGCGAGGCCTTCGCCAACGGCGGTCAACGATTCCTAGAGGCCGGACTTGCCGCTAGGCGAATGGATGCTCACTCGCCCGAGACACCGAGTTCCTCATCTAGCACGGCGCGCCAGTCGTCCTGACCGAGGCCCCCGGCCATCAGCACATCGCGCCAGTCGACCCTGAGCAGATGAACCATCGACTCGAACCGGTCCCGGCGCCCGCAAGCTGCAAAGACTAAGGCAGCCTGAATGCGCTCGCGACTTTGTCCGCCGTATTCGCTGTCGGACAGGCCTTCCAGATAGCCCAGCACGTATTCTGCCGGGCCAGGCGGAAAATCATGCTCAATCCGCTTGTGGAGCCTTGCAGTCAACCGGGCCACGGAACCATCATGACCCAGATCCGGGTTCCGCGTCCGGCTGCCCTAACCGCGGCATAGCAACACGGTAACTAACAGTGACGGTAACCGGCCGATCCTGGGGTCACGTCAACGGCTTCACCAGGCCGCACGCTCACGCTGGGTGTCGCTGCAGCGCGCGGCAGGGCTCCGCCACGACCGTCTCACTCGCGGCGACTGATGCGCAGCACGCGGAGTGAAAATCCGGGCCAGTATGGCGATTTATGTAAGTGTCAGCGCGGCGGCGTGTGCGGGACCGAGCCATGCCTATGACCAGACCCAGCACTCACACCGCGAAGGTGACCGTTCAGACGGTCGAGACGACGCCGATGACCGCTCGCCAGTACGAGCAGGCCGTGACCGCGCTGGCCGCACTCATCAGCGGCTGGGCCGCGACGGCCGGGCCCGCGGCGGGCGGCTTGCCCGGCGCGGACGAGCGGAGCGACACTGGCCACCCTGGGCCGCCGTCCGCTGCCGGGCCGCCTGCGGAAAGACACGCCAGCTGATGCCACACCCCGCGCGATCTGAACCAGACCGACTCCTGACCGCCGACGTGCGGGTGGGCATCTACGTCCGCCGGTCCACCGACGACGAGCACCAGCCGTACTCCATCCAGGCCCAGGACACCCGCCTCTCCGCCTACATCGGCTCCCAGCCCGGCTGGCGCCAGGCCGCCCGGTTCGCCGACGACGCCTCCGGCGCCACCACCACCCGCCCCGGCCTGCAGCGCGCCCTTGCCGCCGCGCGTGCCGGGCTGATCGACATGCTGCTCGTCTACCGCGTCGACCGGCTCACCCGCAGCCTGCGCGACCTGGTCACCCTGCTGGACGACCTGGACCACGCCGCCGTCGCGTTCCGGTCGGCAACCGAGCCGTTCGACACCGCCACCGCGATGGGCCGCATGCTCGTGCAGATGCTCGGCATGTTCGCCCAGTTCGAACGCGACACCATCATCGACCGCGTCATCGCCGGCATGGAACGCAAAGCCGCCGCCGGGAAATGGAAAGGCGGCCGCCGGCCCTACGGCTACTACGTCAACCCAGCCACCCACACCCTGGTACCGGACGACGGCGAGGCCGCCATCGTCCGGCTCATCTACCGCGCTTACACCCGCGACCGCCTCGGCACCCGCGCCATCGCCGCGCTGCTCAACACTCGCGGGCACCGCACCACCACAGGCGGCACCTGGTCCGGCCACCAGGTCCTGCGCGTCCTGACCAACCGCACCTGCCTCGGCGAGCTGACCTTCCGCGGCATCACCACCACTGCCGCCCACCCCGCCATCATCGACCCCGGCGTATTCGAGGACGCGCAGCGAATCCTGGCCGCCCGCGGCCAGGACTACTCCAAGCGAGCAGTCAGCGGCAGTGACTACCTGCTCACCGGACTGATGCGCTGCCCGTCCTGCGACAGGGCCATGATCGGCACCCGCGCCCACGGCCGCACCCGCATCTACCGGTACTACACCTGCTTCACCCGCGCCCGCTACGACACCACCCGCTGCACAGCCCCGCGGATCGACGCCGACGCCGCCGAGCACGCCATCCTCACCAGCCTCGCCGCCTTCTACCGCGACCAGCACGAGCTCATCACCGACGCCATCACCCGCGCCCATGCCGACCACGCCGACAGCGAGCACGAACGCGAGCAGCAACTATCCGCCGTCTCTCGCGAACTCGCGAAGACCAATGGCGCGACCGACCGTTACCTGGCCGCGTTCGAGGCCGGCACCCTCGACCCCGAAGACCTCGCCGGACGGCTCGCCCAGCTCAAGACCCGCATCCGCCAGCTGACCGCCCGCCGCGACGAACTCGCCGCTACCCTCACCGCCATTCCCGTCCCGCCGCCGCCAGCCACCCTGCGGCGGGTCGCCGGCCACATCGACAGCGTCATCGAGACCGGCACCGACCGCGAGCGCAAAACCCTCATCGAGGCCCTCGTCGCCAGCATCAAGATCACCAGTCCCGGCAGCCTGGTCCCCGTCTTCCGCATCCCCCAGCAGGTACCCGCCACCACCGCCGTGTCGGCCAGCCCCGAACCAGGCAGCAGCACGACCACGCCAGCGGTTCGCGCAATAACCACTTTGGTGGGGCGCCAGGGGCTCGAACCCTGAACCCACGGATTAAAAGTCCGCTGCTCTACCATTGAGCTAACGCCCCGGCGGCGCCGGGATGCCGGCGCCTCGCACGAAGCGTACCGACTCTGGGCGCCAGCCCCGCATTCGCCGTGCGCTCGTCGGCACACCTTGCGGAACCTGCCCAGCGTGCTGTCCCCGCCGTCCTGCTCAACGCCTGCTGAAACCCCTGATCTGTTCGCGTATGCCCTGTGGGTTGTCGTCGTGCAGCAGGACGAGGGCGTTGCCCTTGTCGTCGTTCAGTCGGGCATGCCACTGGCCCCCGATCAGAGAGGACCAGGCCTTCCAGCCGGGGAAGTCCCTAGCGATGCGCTCTGCTTCAGGCGTGTAGTCGATCTGTGTGTCTGGCAATGCCGCCTCCCGGGTGTGGCTGGCCAGCGCCGTGGCCCCTACCGTTGGCGGACGTCGGGCTGCCTGTCGCCACGGCGCTGGCTCAACTGCATGATAGCTGGGTACACCTAGGTCTGCTTATGGCGAGATGAGATTACCTGGGGGGACCGATCTACGTTGCCCTGGTGACGATCGACCGCGATGCGGGGCGCCCTCTCTGGCAGCAGCTAGCTGACATCCTGCGGGGCATGATCGAGTCGGGAGAGGTCGCGCCTGGCAAGCTGCTGCCGTCACAGCGGACGCTGATGCAGCGGTACGAGGTCAGCGACGGCACGGTTAAGCATGCTCTGGCGCTGCTGCGCGAGGAAGGTCTCATTGACACCGAGCAAGGCCGCGGGACCTACGTGGTAGAGAAGTAGCCCCGACCGCCCGGAGAATCGCTCCTACAGAACTTAAGTCTTCTACCTGCATATACGCGGAACAGGCCATCTGAAGCCATACCGCTGCGACCTGCATCTTTACTTCCCGCCCGTGAGCTCTTAGCTCCCGGTCAGGTCTGAGCATCAGGCCGCTTAGGATCGCTCTGACACAATTTCGATCTTGTGAGTAAGACCTGCCGTTTGCGGTGTGGCAACCCGATTCGGTCAGACGTTCGCCCTATCCTCAGGCCATGGTGAAGATCCCGGTTCGGGACGGTCGGCCGGGCGCAGAGCTCGCGCCGGATGGCAAGGGTGTTGTACTCGGCGAGATTAACCACACCGGGTTTCTCGAGATGGGCGACAGGATTGATTTCCCTGACGGCAAGCCTGGGATTGTCCGAGAAATCAAGGAAATCCTTGACAATCCCCCACGGCAAATCATCTACTTGGGCAATATGCCCGAGCGGAGGACCGATTGAGCGAGACGGAATCAGAATTGTGAAAGCCTGGCTTGAAGGCCATAACTTCGACCTGGATACATTGTGTGAACTGTTCCCTGACGGCGAGCCGGTCGTAGCGCAGGATGCGTCGGGTCGTTACTACCTGGAGTCATCAGCACTAGAGACCGCGGCAGGCAATGTTGACAGGGATGCGGCACGGACTTTGCTCAAGCGTATTAATGGGGCGGCTCGCGCCGTAGGTCATGATTATCAGCCGGTAGAGCTCAAAGGGCATTATACTAAGGATGACGGCGCGACCATTGTGACTGGCGAGACAGCGAATCAGGTAATACGTGCCAAGCAACGCGCCGTAGCTGTTGTGCTGAAGGATGGCGTTCCAGTTCCGCAGCCACCGCCCAAGGGCTATCGCTACCTGAGGCTCGCTGAGCAGGACCCAAACATTGCTGATGCACTTCGGATTCTGGGGCAGCCCGATCCGCTGGACTGGTATGACATTTACAAGATCTTCGAGATTGTGCAGAACGCAGTTGGTGGTACGAAAGAAATCGAAAAACGAGGTTGGGCTACGGCGGCAGATCTCAATCGGCTCACAGCATCAGCCAATCATCCTGGCATCAGCGGAGATGAAGCCCGTCATGCGAGGATGAAAGGTACTCCCGGCCCTGATAAGGGTATGAGCATACGTGAGGCAGATGACCTGATTCGTCGGCTGGCGGCTAACTGGATAGAGTCGCATCCGTCCTACTGAACAGCTTTAACGGATTCGTCTAATTCCGCGAACCGTCCCCAAGGCCAGTACGGCGACGGGCGTCAAGTTCCCAGTCGCCAGCAGATGTCGCTGGCATGGCAGGCCGCTCAGGTGGAGTGATGTCCGGTGGTGGCGTGCGGAAGGCCCGGTCGGGTTGCCATGGCTCCACGCGGGGCGGGGAACCTGCTGGCGGCTTAGGAAGCGGCTCTGGCGGGAACTGCGGCGGCATCGGCGGGGTGCTTCCGCCTGGGGGGTTGACGTAGGGCCAAGCCGAGCGGGGGGCAGGAGGGGGCGCGATGCTGCGAGTGGGCTTGCGCCGATTACCGATGACAATCACGCCCACGAGCAGGGCCACTCCCAGAATCGTCCACCAGGGGATCACGGTGAGCAGCACGATCATCGTGAAGGCGACCAGGCCAACGCCGAGGCATCCAGCTCCACTGCTGCGGCGCCTGCGGCGGCGTGGCCTGGGTGGGTAGAGCACAGCCCCGATCGCCTTGTTCTCGGTAGCGCCGACCGGATGACGAATCGTGTAGGCACCCCGGCTCACCTGCTTGACCGCCCGCGGGGTAACCGCGTTCCTGGCCGTCCTCGCTGGGTGCATTGCCTTGCGCACCGGCCGCGGTGTCGCCCTGCGCACTGATTTGCGCACAACGCGGCGAGCAAATCCCATGGCTGCCTCCGGGCAGGTTTACCGGCTTCCCCGTTGCCGGATGGACGCTTGACGGGCGCAGACGGTGTACCTGACCGTGCAGGTAACGGAGAACGACCCATTTTTACGGGTCCGGCTTGCGGAGTTACGTTCTGGTTGTGAAGAGGACTGTGCAACGGTTCTTATCCCGTTACTGGGGTTACCTCGCGCTGATCGTGGCCATCGTCGGGGCCATAGAACACCTGGCACCTCACTCAGCGCCTTGACTCCGAGCTCCTGAAGTTTCCCGGAGACGCCTTCCCAGTCGCGGGTGGACTCGGCTTCCGGCGTGTCCATGCTGCTGAAGACCCTTACCTTGCGGTCCTCGGTGTCGATCACAAGGCTGTGACTGCCGTACTCGATCTGCTCTGACTGTGGTCCGAACGACATGGGGTCCCCACTCCATCCTTGATTGGTAGCAACTACTCGGACGCGACCTGAAAGGTCGCGGTTGTCCAGGAGCAAGCAGGAGAGGTTCTTACAGCGACGGATTGATGCCGATTCGCTCAGCGTTTCCCAACGTTTCCGCAGGTGAGCACGCCGTTTGCCTCGGAAGGATTAAAAGTCCGCTGCTCTACCATTGAGCTAACGCCCCGCGGCGCCGGGATGCCGGCGCCTCGCACGAAGCCGCCGTCCTGCTCAACGCCTGCCGAAACCCTCTCCCGTCTCCGATGGCCAGCACCCTGACCCCTTCGCTGGCGGACGTCGGGCTCTTCTGTCGTCAAGGTGCTGGCCTATTGAAAGGGTACACCTAGGTACGCGAGGGAATACCCAGACGAACGAGGGAGCGCCTGACGGGGGGGAGGCTGCCCCCGTGCTCAACCACGACTCGCCTGTGCCGCTGCATGTCCAGTTGGCTGACGAGCTCCGCAGGCAGATCGAGAACGGCACCTTGACGGGTAGGGTGCCGAGCATCCTCACGCTTGC